>CALACD010000544.1 GCA_937890445.1 uncultured Acidimicrobiia bacterium
CCTGGGCCCAGTCTCGAATGGCGATGGGGTCGTTCCCGATCTCGCAGGTTGGCAGAACAGCTCCGAACTTCATCGCATCACCTTCTCACAACGCAACTGGGCCCGTCAGGCCCGCCGAAGGCGACCGGGCCAGGGGCTGGCGCTGGCGAGGAGTCAGCCGTTTCGGCCGACGGCACCGTTGTCACGCAGCTGGCTGATCTCGACCTGGGTCAGCCCCCACGCCGAGAGGCTGCCGTCCGTATCGTCGACGAGGACGCGTCCCGGCAGAGCTTGCGATGGGGTGCGACTGAATCGCGGTGCCGGGGCGGGCTGAACGACGCCATCCACCTCCACGAATGCCTGGCGAGCGACGTTGTGGGGGTGAGCTGCAGCCTCGGGGATACTGAGCACGGGAGCAAAGCAGGAGTCGGTTCCTTCCAACAGGTCGATCCATTCGGCCTGTGACTTCGATGCGAACACGTTCTCGAAACGCTTCCGTACTTCGGGCCAACGAGCCCGATCGTGTTGATCCGGGAGCTCCTCGTCGACGAAGCCCAACCGGGCCACCAGTTCTCGATAGAACTTGCCCTCGGCCGCAGCCACCGTGACATAGCGGCCGTCGCTGGTGGCATAGACACCGTAGAAGGGTGCCGAGCCGTCGAGGAGGTTGGACCCACGTTCGTCGTTCCACATGCCGCTGGCCCGGAAGCCGTGGACGTAGGTCATCAACGCCGACGCTCCCTCGGCCATGGCCGCATCGATGACCTGACCCTGACCCGAGGACTTGGCCTCGAACAGCGCGCAGACGATACCGAAGGCCAACAGCATCCCGCCGCCGGCGAAATCGCCGAGCAGGTTGAGCGGCACCGGCGGTGGGCCATCGGCGGCACCCATGGAATGAAGCGCCCCCGTGAGGGCGATGTAGTTGAGATCATGTCCAGCCGCATCCGCCAACGGACCGTCCTGCCCCCAGCCCGTCACCCGCCCGTACACGGGGCGCGGATTCAACTCCAGACAGACCTCGGGCCCGACACCGAGACGTTCCATGACCCCGGGCCGGTAGCTCTCGATCAGGCCGTCGGCCTCGGTGATCAGACGAAGCAGCGCGGCGAGGCCGGCATCGGTCTTCACGTCGATGACAAGGGAATCGCGGCTTCGATTGAGCGTGTTGAACACGATGTTGGCGTTCGACTCGAGGGGCTCTGGCCGGTCGATACGCAAGACCTCGGCCCCCATGTCGGCCAACATCATGGCTGCGTGCGGCCCGGGAGCCAGGCTCGCCATCTCGATGATCCGTACTCCGTGCAAAGGTCCCATACCGTTCCTCCTCGACCGGGCTACGCGAACCGTTCCCGGAGCTGGAACTTCTGTATCTTGCCCGATGCCGTCCTGGGCATCTCGTCGAGCAGTTCGAGGCGTTCGGGCCAGAACTGTTTGGTCATGCCGGCCGCAGCGAGCAGCCCGGTGAGGTCGGCCAGCGATGGTGGATCGCCGTCGGCCACCACGACTGCGCACGCTCGTTCACCCAACCGCTCATCGGGACAGCCGATGATGGCGACTTCGCGCACCCGGGGGTGACCGAACAGAAGTGCCTCGACTTCGACGACGGGTACGTTCTCGCCACCCCGAATCACCAGATCCTTGGTTCGCCCTGCGATACGAATGCCTCCGTCCGGGCGTCGGCGGGCCAGGTCGCCGGTGTCGAACCACGGGTCTCCACCTGAAGGGTCGTCCGACAGCTGGTCCCGATAGGTGTCCGAGCGCCGGAAGTAGCCGATGGTCTGGCTCGCACCGCGGGTCAAGAGCCGACCGACCTCACCCGTTGGGACGTCCCTACCCTCGTCGTCGGCGATGCGTACGTCTGCCCACTCCATGGGCTGCCCATCGGAATCGGCCACCACCTCGACCGGATCGCCCGGCCTGGTCATCGTCACCGCCCCGTTCTCGGTCATGCCCCAAACGGCAAGGAGGTCGCCGATTCCGCTGGCGGCGGTTTCCTCGACCAGAGAAGGCGGGATGGGAGCCCCGGCACAGACGTAGCTGCGCAAGGACTGCAGGGGTGCTCGACGACGGGCACAGACGGCCGTGATGTCGCTGAGGAAGGGGGTGGCACCCGCGCTGAACGTCACCCGCTCGTCATCGGCCAATCGACAGAAGACCTCGGGGTCCCAGACGTCCTGGTAGACGACCTTCATCCCGGTGGTCAGAGGAAGCACGATCCCCACCAGGAATCCGGTCTGATGGCCGAGCGTCGATGGCATCAGAATGCTGTCGAGGTCGGTCAGTCCCGCAGTATCGGCGAAGGCCCGGGTACCGGCATAGATCGTGTTCGAGGTGTGCATCACCCCTTTCGGCTCCCCGGTCGTTCCGGAGGTGAACTGGAGCTCGGCCAGATCGTCGGGTGCCAGGGAGCGGGCGGCCATGACGACCGGGTCGATCTCGTCCTCCCAGCGGCGGTCCATGAAGTGGGGGTTGAACGGTTCGACCCGGCCGACCGGGCTCGTGAGCCCGATGGCGAAGCCTCTGGTGGGGCCATCGAGGTCGGTCAGCACCCGGTCGAGCATGGCAGCGTGATCGTGACCTCGGAAGGAGCCGGGCACGACCATCACCGGGGACTGGGTGAGCCCCAGGATGTAGGTCAGCTCCCTCTCTCGGAGAATCGGAACCAGGGGATTGACGACCGCGCCCGCCCGCGCACAGGCCAGTGCCAGGGCGGCGAACTGCCAGCCGTTCGGGAGTTGCACCGAAACGATCTGACCTGGTTCGACACCACAATCCGCAAGCCCACCAGCGAACCGATCGACCAAGCGACCGAGCTGTCGGTAGCTGATGGCCGATGGCGGATCGGGCTCGCCGTGGCGGTGCGAGATGATGGCGATCTTGTCGGGTTGGGCCGCGACGGCGGCATCGAAGTCGTCGAGAAAGGTTCGGTCACGCCACCAGCCATCGGAGCGAAACCGTTGCGACATTGCAGCGTCGACGTGGACGTCGTGACTCAAGCTGGCCCCCTCGGATGGTCCCCATTCGAAACGCTAGCCGACGACAGGCGGCGCAGCGTCGGCCATCGCACCGTTGATCTCGGTCGGCCCGCTCCCGGGCGACCATACTGGTCCATCAACCAACGATCCTGTCCAACGAACGATGCTGCCCAGCCGAGGTACCGCCATGACAACTGCTGCTCGCCAGCCTGCGATCCGACCCACGACCGTCGACTTCCACTTCGACGTGCTCTGCCCCTGGGCTTACCAGACCTCACTGTGGATGCGGGATGTTCGCGACCAACTCGACCTCACGGTCAACTGGAAGTTCTTCTCGCTCGAGGAGGTCAACCGAGTCGAGGGCAAGAAGCATCCATGGGAACGTGACTGGAGTTATGGCTGGTCCATTCTCCGAATCGGTGCACTGCTCGGCCGCATCGACATGCGACACCTCGATGACTGGTATGCCGTCACGGGCCGGGCTCTTCACGTCGATGGCATGAAGATTCACGAGCCCGAGGTTGCCCGCATCCTGCTGGAGGAGATCGGCATGGATCCAGGCCTGGTCGAGGAATCCATCCGTGATCTGACCACCAACGACGAGGTCAAGGCCGACCACGACAAGGTCGTCGAGGCCAGGGGGTTCGGGGTGCCGACCCTCTTCTTCCCCGGTGTCGACGGCGGTGATGAGCACATGATCTTCGGTCCTGTTCTCCTCGATCCGCCAACGGGCGATGCCGCCCTCCGGCTCTGGGACACCGTCTGCGGCTGGTTGGAGTTCCCCCACCTCTACGAGCTGCAGCGCCCCAAGACCATCGAGGACGAGAAGCTGATCGGCCAGACGTTCAAGCCCTACATGGAAGCCCGGGACTGGGTCAGCATCAATCGCGGCACCGTCGTGGCGATGGAAGAGGAAGGCTTCAAGATCAAGGGAGACGCCAAGGACGCCGGCAAGCTCAAGTCCTAGTCAACGCGCTCGGCGTCGATCGTTGCCGTCGTCGGCCGGCGTTGTGTCAGCGTCATCATGCGTGCCCTCGCCGTCCACCTCGATGGACGATACGGGCTGCCACTGATTCGTGGCCGTCTGGAGCACCGACGTGGCGACGACTTCGATCCCGGCCTTCTGCAGACTGGAGTGAATCTGGCGCACCACGTCATCCTCGACCGAGCGTGCACTGCGAATCGGGACGACGAAACGTACCGCCAAGAAACTGCTGTAGTTGAAGACGGGCTCGGTGAAGGTGGCCTTGTTCGAAACCGTCACCACCCGACCGGTGAACTGGTTTCCCTGCACCCAGGTCGCTCCTCCGGCCGATCCGATCTCCATCAGTCGGGTCTTCAACAGCGAGATGTCGATCACGTCGCCGTGCACGCCCGCCATCTCGACTCGGTCACCGACCCGGAAGATCGATCCGAAGGTGATGTTGAACCACCCGGCAATGGCTCCGATCACCTCTTGCATGGCAAAGGCGACGCCGGCGGTGGCCAGCCCCAACGCAGGAGCAAGGCTGCCGCCCAGCGGGCGCCAGATCAACACCAGACTCACCAGCCAGGCAATCCACACACCGCTGCGGATCAGACGACGGGCGTTGTAGCTCTGCTGCGGGTCGTCGAACGCCCTCCCCGCGCCCCGGCCGAGTAGCCAACCCATCAGGAACAGGACTCCAGCGATGCCGACGGTGGCAGCTCCTCTCCCCCAGGACGAGTTGAGCTCGACGGCGAAGCTGCCCAGTCGATGGTTCATGGCCGACCCGGTCCCTGTCCCAACAAACCAGCCACCACCCTCGATCGATTCTCACTCGGCTCTGCGCAGCGACCTTCCCCCGGGGCGCGCTCGTCGACCAGAGTCCAACGTCACCTTCGAGGCCCGGGCGGCAGCCACCGCCCTCGATCTACACCGCGACCGAACGGCGGATGGGCCGGTGGCGGAACCGACCGAACGTCCACCCGCTCACGTCCAGGGCACGCCGAATGCATCGTCGAACGCCAGAGCGGACGGCGGTTGGCGCGTGATCGACCCGTGGCCTCGACCGACCGGATACCCGATGGGGACCATGGCCAGGGTGGCCCATCCCTCGGGGATCTCGAGCGCCTCGAGCACCTTGGACTCCTGTATGCAGTGCAGCGTGGTCAGGGTGCAACCCAGCCCCTCTTCGCGGCACGCCAGCATGGTGTTCTGCACGGCGGTGTAGACCGAACCGCCACCCACCATCGAGATACGGTCGAGATGTGCATCGGTGATGGCCATGAACTTCGGGTTGGCGCAGAACATGAGGATGACGGGTGCTTGCGCCAGATTGGCGGCGAGATGGTCGCCTGCGGCCAGGGTGCGCGCCAGTTTGTCCCTGTCGGCACCCAGCGGAGCCTGTTCGAGTCGCGCTCGATTGGCCGCAGTGTAGTTCTGCCATTCCGGCTCGTAGACGGCCTGGAGCTTCGCCTTGCGTTCATCACTGCGGACGACGATGACCCGCCACGGCTGCATGTTTCCACCGGTCGGTGCCCAGCAGGCAGCCTGCAGCACGCGTTCGAGCACCTCTGCAGGAATCGGATCGGGCCGCAACCGTCGGACGGCGCGCAGGGTGCTCATCGCCTCGTAGAGGTCGGTCATGACAGTCCTTTCCGGCGACGATCTCGCCGGTTGCGGCGAGATCACCAATCTAGTGCCGTAGCAGCCAACGTTTGGTGGTCGCGTCCACCACTTGGGGCTGGT
>CALACD010000545.1 GCA_937890445.1 uncultured Acidimicrobiia bacterium
GAAGGGTGCTAGCTTGATCGAATGGACACTCCGGTCGCCGATCTTTCGCCAACGCAGCGCTCGGTGCTCGTCACGCTGAAACGACTCGGCCAAGCGACCGCAGATGAACTCGCGGTCAGGCTCGACATCTCGACGAGTGCCGTTCGTCAACACCTCAGCGCACTGCGATCGGCGGGCCTCATCGCTGCTGAACGAGAACGCGGTCAACCAGGACGTCCTGCCGATCACTATCACGCCACCGAGGCAGCCGAACCGCTCTTCGTCGGCAACGACGCGCGGCTGTCGATCGAGATTCTCGAACAGGTCGAAGAGGAAGACCCCGAGCTGGTGGCCCGCATCTTCGACCGTCGCCGTCAGCGACTGGTCGAGCGAGCTCGGGATCGGGTCTCGGGTCGGCCGATCGACGAACGGATCGACATCGTGGCCGAGCTTCTCGATGAACAGGGCTATCTGGCTGATTTCGAGGAGGTTGAGCACGGCCACTACCGCATCAACCTCCACAGCTGCGCGATCTGGACCGTGGCCAGCCGCTACCGCCAGGCCTGCACCGCCGAACTCGATTTCATCCGAGATCTGTTGCCCGACACCGACGTTGATCGGATCAGCCACAAGACCGACGGCGCCCATGCCTGCGCCTACAACATCCGGTTCGCCACGACAGATCACAGCCGGACCGCGGCAACCGATCACAGCCGGACTGCGGCCACGGGTTCCTAGGTCGGTTCGACAACCGCGGTGGCGATGTCCTCGTCGGGCGACGTCACTGCGATGGCTCGCTGCCGCCGCGACGATCGTCCATGCGTTGGAGGAGACCAAGCGCATCATCGGTCAGGCCTTGGCCGACTTCGTCGTAGAGATTGCGAACCTCGTCGGCTCCGGCTCGTCCCAGCTCAACGGACTCGTCGGCGAACAACGCCGTCGCCAGGATGGCAACATCGGGCCGAAAGGAACGAACCTGGCGAATGGCCTCGAGATTGGCTTCGTGGTCGCTCATCGCGAGAACGACGATGTCGATCTCCGCGTGGAGCTGAAGTCGCTGCCAGAACTCCGAATCGAGCGCGTCCCCTCGCATCGCATTTCGCCCGGCATCGACGTTCTGCTCGACGGTCACATCGCGCCGATCGACACCGATCACAATCGGCCCCTGCTCAGCGACGAGACCGTCATAGGTCGCGGCGCCGACCCGACCCATCCCGAAGACCAGGACACGAGCACCGGTCGGCTCGATGAGCGCATCATCGGCTTGGATCGGTAGTCGCTGCAATGGTGTGAGCCGACCCGAGATCTGCCGGTACAGCTCGAATCGCATCGAGTTCAGGGGCGAGGCAAGAGCGAAGGATGCCGAGACCGCTACGGCGATGGCCGACGTCCAGCGCTGATCGAGCAGTTCTCTCTCGACGCCGACGACAGCGACGATCAGACCGAACTCGCTGAACGTTGCCAGCGTCGACGACGTGTGCCACGCCGTGCGTACCCGGAAGCGGAACAGACTGACCAGCCAGAGAAACCCGATCGTCTTGAAGGGAAGAAGGAGCACCACGATGGCGGCGATGGCCAGAGCAGCGCCGTCGGGCGTGCCACCGAGACCGATCGACAAGAAGAAGCCGATCAGCAAGATGTCCTTGAACCCCAGCAGCGTGTCTGCCAGTTCGCCGGCTCGGGGGTGCTTGGCGAGACCAACGCCCACGATCAGCGCACCCAGATCGGGTTTGAGGCCCACCTGGTCGAATGCTTCAGCGCCCACGGCGATGGCCAACGTCAGCCCCAACAGGAGTTGCAGTTCGCCTCGACCACTCCGATCCAGCAGCCAGCCGTACAAGGGTTGGGCACCGATGACGCCGAGGACCACCGGGATCGCCCACAACGACGGCGAGGCATCGACGGCGAACGTGAGGAAGATCACGGCGAAGATGTCCTGGACGACCAGGATGCCGATGGCGATCCGGCCCTGAAGCGACGTGGACTCGTTGCGCTCGCCCAACGCCTTCACCGCGAAGACCGTGCTCGAGAACGAGAAGGCGAACCCGGCCAGCGCTGCCTCGGTCACCCCCAGGCCGGCGACGAGCGGGACGCCGACCCAGCCGAGCACGAGGAAGAGGCTGCCGAAGGTCGCCGTCGTCGCCGCCATGTGAAGACTGGCCCCGGCCCACACCACCGGCAGGGCGAGCGTGGACAGCTTCAGCTTGAGACCGATCGCGAACAACAGAACGAGGACGCCGAGCTTGCTGATCTCTTCGATCGCGGCCGTGGCCTCGTACCCGAATCCGTGCAGAGCGAAGCCTGCCGCCAGGTAGCCAACGAGGGGAGGAAGGCGAACCCGCTGCGCCATGAACCCCAGCACGAATGCGGCAAGGAGGAAGGCAGAGTCCACGCCGTTGGATCTTAGGCTCGGCGCCGCACGGGCGAAGCGATCCTCGATCGGGGCTGTGTCGGATACACCCGGTCTGGGTCGCTACTGATCGCATATACACGGTCTGGTTGTTTCGGCTTCATTGGCGGCGACACACGCCGATAGACAGGTGTTGCATGCCCCAACCTTTCTTCCGCTCGGCGAGATGAACGTTCGCCCCGACACCCCGGTGATCCGTCCAGTCACCGTTGCCGTCGCGAACGCGAAAGGTGGCGTGGGCAAGACGAGCCTGGTGGCCAACCTCTCGGGTTGGATGGCTCGGGCCGGTCACCGGGTCCTGGCCATCGACCTCGATCCGCAAGGCAATCTGGCCCACGATCTCGGCTATCTCGATCGCACCGACAATGGTCGGCGCCTGTTCGACGTGCTTCGGGGCAACGCCGAACCGGCGACGGTGCATGATGTGCGCCCCGGTCTCGACGTCTGGTGTGGGGGCCCGCACCTGGCCCGTTCTGTCGGAGCCCTGATCCCGAGCACGGCGAATCCTCTGGTCTCGGTTCTGTCCAACGTCGCAGATCTCTATGACGTCGTCTTCATCGACTGTCCCCCATCCCTGGGTCCCCTCATCGATGCCGCTCTTCTCTCGGCCGATCAGTTGATCGTGCCGGTTCGGGCCGATCATGCGTCATTGCACGGCTTGGAGATGATCGGGGAGAGGTTCCGGGAGGTTCGAACCCTGAATCTCGATCTCCAGTTGCTGGGTGTCACCATCTTCGACGTGTCCAGGAGCGCAACGGCGCTGGCGGTCGAGGTGGCTCGCTCCATCCAACTCGGTTTCGACGGTGCGAACCCTCGGATCCTGCCCGCCATTCGGCGTTCGGAGCGAGCGGCCTACGACATGCGAGGATCGGGGAGACTCGCCCACGAGTATGCGGCCGCACACCCTGGTTCGTCGTCAGCTGCGAACCTGGCAGCCGACTACGAGGCGCTCGCGCTCGAAACCCTGACGGTCCTGCGGCACGATCCCCGTTTCGGCGACCGTTCGGTCTAGAAGGTCTAGAAGGTCGTCCGACGAGGGGGCGCCGCCAACGCCCTAGTCTGGTGGTCGATGACGGATGGCGAACTTCCCCGAGCGAGCGTTTCGTTCCTCCGGCCGAAACGTAACGAGGTCGTCCTGGCAGTATTGGTTGCGTTCGCCTCGCTGCTCTTGTTCGCGTTTCGGTCGAGCTTCGACGAGGCAGCCGGAGACCAGCCGATGTGGAGCTATCTGTTCCCCGTGGCCGCCGGGCTCCTGCTGGCGTTCCGTCGGGTGCGGCCGGTCGCGACTCTGGTCGCCATCGTCGTGGTGATCGTGGTGTATCTCCTCCTGGTCGAGGAACCGGGACCGATGGCGTTGTCGGTGTTGATCGGGCTGTACTCGGTTGCCTCCAACCGTGACCGGCGGACGTCGATCGCGATGGCGATGCTCGCTGCGATTCTCGTTTCCATCGCGGCCCTGACGGTCGCCCCCGACGACTCGACCGCAGTTGGTTTCGGAGTCGCAATCCTGCTGACGACGATTCCCATCTTGATCGGTGATGCGGTGAGGAGCCGGCGGGCGCTGATCGCCGAGACCGATGAGCGGGTACGGCTCGCCGAGGCGTCGGCGCGGCAGGAGGCCAGGCGGCAGGTTATGGACGAGCGCGTGCGGATTGCCCGCGATCTTCACGATGTCGTCGCACACAGCATCGCCACCATCAACGTCCAGTCGGGCGTCGCAGCCCATGTGATCGATGACGATCCGGCTGCAGCAAAGAATGCGTTGGTGGAGATCAAACAGTCGAGCAAGGCCGCGTTGGCCGAGTTGCGTTCGATGCTCGGGGTCCTGCGCGACGACGATGACATGCGGCCACTGGCACCGAGTCCGGGTGTTGCCGACCTTGCTTCGCTGGTCGAGCGGTACACGGGGACGATCTCGTACGTCGAGGTCGGCCGGGCGTCGGCCGCCGTCGACCCGGTCGTTGGTCTGGTGCTCTATCGCATCGTGCAGGAGAGCCTGACCAACGTGATGAAGCATGCAGCCGATGCTGCCGTCGAGGTCCGGCTCGAGTACCTCGGGCAATCGTTGACGATCCGTCTTGTCGATGATGGGATCGAAACGTCGCACGAGACCACGGGGACCGGTCTCGGCATCGTTGGCCTCAACGAGCGAGTCGCTGCGGTCGGCGGGACCATGATGGCCGGCCCTCGATTCGATGCCGGCTTCGAAGTGATGGCCCAGTTGCCGTACGTTCCGGGAAGTCCGACAGTCCCGGTGAGTCCGACAGTCCCGGTGAGTCCGACTGTCCTGGGGCGTTCATCGGGCCGGGAAGAAGAGACGTGACGTGACGATTCGAGTCGTGATCGCTGACGACCAGCGTTTGATGCGGGCCGGTTTCGCGATGTTGGTGAACTCGGCTGATGATCTCGAGGTCGTCGGCGAGGCCGAGGACGGAGCCAGCGCGGTCGCACTGGCGGTATCGGTCACCCCGGACGTGATCCTGAGGGACATACGAATGCCGGACCTCGACGGGATCGAGGCCACGCGTCGGATCTGTGCCGACCCGGCGTGTGCCGCAACGAGAGTCATCGTGCTCACGACCTTCGATCTCGACGAGTACGTCTATGACGCGCTGCGGGCCGGTGCCAGTGGCTTTCTCCTGAAGGACTCCGAGCCGACGGACCTGTTGTCGGCGATCCGGATCGTTGCCGACGGT
>CALACD010000546.1 GCA_937890445.1 uncultured Acidimicrobiia bacterium
GGCCAGCCCGTCGCCATGGTGATCGCCGAGTCCCGCTACTTGGCCGAAGACGCGGCCGAACTGATCGAGGTCGACTACCACGAGCTTGCGGCCGTTCTCGATCCAGAGGCGGCCCTGGCCCCTGGCGCACCCCTCGCCCTGCTCGGCGAGGACGACAACATCGGCGTGTATGTGCGCCACGGAACCGGCGACGTGGACCTGGCTCTGGCCTCTGCCTCGGCGATCATCGAGGAGACCTTCGCCACGCAGCGCTATGTCTGCTCCCCGCTCGAACCACGGGGCCTTGTCGCCCGAAACGACCCCTTCACCGGGGCGCTGACCGTCTGGTCGACGACCCAGACCCCACACCGCGTGCGGGACCACATCGCCGAGTCGATCGGCATCTCCGCCGACCAGGTCCGCGTGCAATCAGTCGACGTCGGTGGAGGATTCGGCCAGAAGGGCATCCTCGTCGTCGAGGAGTTGCTCATCCCGTTCGCCGCCCTCGACCTGGGTCGAACTGTCCGGTGGATCGCTGATCGCTACGAGAACCTCACCGCCGACGCCCACGCCCGAGAACAGATCCACCACATCACTCTTGCCGCCGACGCCGACGGTCGCCTGGTCGCCGTGCGCGACCGAATCGTTGTCAATCTGGGCAATCGGAACATGGTCGGCCTCGTCGTGCCCTACAACGCTCTTTGTCACCTCGTCGGGCCCTATCGGGCACCCAACGTGGATATCGAGACGACCGGTGTGCTCACCAACACCACGTTCACATCGCCCTACCGGGGTGCCGGCCGGCCCGAGGCCACTTTCGCCATGGAACGGGCCATGGACCGGCTCGCGCTCGAACTCGGACTCGAACCCACCGAACTGCGCCGTCGCAATCTCATCGCCGCCGAGGACATGCCCTACCGCACCGGGATTCTCGACCGCCGTGGCGTTCCACAGGAGTACGACTCCGGGGACTACCCGCGCATGCTCGACCGTGCGGTCGAGATGATTGGCCTCGACGGCGTCCGAGCAGCGCAGGCGAAGGCAAAGGCCGATGCGGGCACATGGCGAGGGATCGGATTCGCCATGTATCTGGAGATGACCGGCCTTGGCCCGTTCGAGGGAGCGCGAGTCGACGTCACCCCGTCAGGTCGAGTCAGGCTGTACACCGGCGCCCCTTCTCAGGGACAAGGGCACCGCACCGTGTTCCCCCAGATCCTGGCTGACGCGCTCGGAGTGCGCCCGGACCAGATCGACGTCATCGCCGGCGACACGGACACCATTCCCTACGGTGTCGGCACGATCGCAAGTCGCGCCTTGGTGACCGCGGGGAACGCCACCCACCAGGCCGGCCTGAACCTCCGCAAGCGCATCCTCGATGCGGCGGCCGACATTCTCGAGGCGAACCCAACCGATCTACGCCTCGCCGAGGGCGTCATCACGATCGCAGGATCGCCGAACATCGAGCTGTCGCTGGCCGATCTCATCCGATCGATCCCCAAACATCTGGGCGGTACGGGTAGCGACGGCCTGAGTGAGACGTCCTATTTCCAGCCACCCAACTACGCAACGGCCAGTGGCGTCCACGCAGCGGTGGTCGAGGTGGAGCCCGCCACCGGCCGGGTCGTCATCGTCGACTACGTCGTCGTTCACGAAGCCGGGCACATCGTCAACCCGATGATCGCCGATGCTCAAGTCGTTGGTGGCGTGGGGCAGGGCATCGGAGGCATCCTGTGCGAGCACCTGCGGTATGACGACCGCGGCCAACCATTGACATCGACCTTTGCCGACTACCTGATGCCGGTGGCGAGCATGGTGCCCGACGTGCGCATGGACGAGATCGTGTGCCCCTCTCCCACCAATCCGCTCGGCGTCAAAGGGCTCGGTGAAGGAGGAGCGGTCGGCCCGCCGGCAGCGGTTGCCAACGCAGTGGAAGATGCGCTGCGTCACGCCGGGCGAGCGGACGTCCTGATCGCTTCCGGTCCGCTGTCGCCGAGCCGAATGCTCGACCTACTGGCCGACCCGGAGCGCTAGCTCGAGGTCAAGCCGGGGGAAGGTCCACATCATCGTACGTTGGCAGTGCTTCTGGCGTGGCGGCCACAGACTTTTCCAAACGCGCCAACAATTTCGCCAACTGCTGGACCTCGGTCGCAGTGAGGCCAGCCAACAACGTGACTTCGTGATCGAGATGGGCGGTCATCACCGCGTCGATGAGGTCAGCACCCTTCGGAGTGAGTTCCACATGCACGATCCGCCGATCCTCCGTCGCCGTCGTGCGTCGGATGAGGCCGCGCTCCTCCAAGCGGTCGAGGCGAAAGGTCGTCCCTCCGGTGGACAGCAACGAAGAGCTGGCGATGGCACCGGCGGTCTTCGGCCCCTCCGATTGAGTGCGGCGAAGATTGGCGAGCACATCGAAGGTAGCCGGGGTGAGATCGAACTGGCCGAGCAGGGAACGCAGCCGGACCTGCTTCAACTGATAGGTCCGGGTCAGCCGACCGAAGACGCCGATTGGAGACGGGTCGAGGTCAGGCCGTTCGTGATGCCATTGGCGGATGATCTCGCCGACGACGTCTGGGGCATCGCTCATTCGTTCGACGCTCATTCGTTCGACATTACCTCAAGTTGAAGATAATATTTGGAGATGCATTCGCATGAGGCATGGAAGAGCCCGACGGTTCCTTCTCCCGTGCGACCAGGCCGCCTTCGCCACGTCGAGTTGCTCACTCCGACACTGGAAGGTCTCTCGGACTTCTACCGTGCATGGGGGCTCGAAACCGTGCCGTCGGATGCGGCATCGTCGACGACCTCCGTGGCTTTTCGGGCTCAGGGCGCCGATCATCATGTCCTACGGTTCGTGCTGTCCCCGCACTCGGGGCTGGGCCACCTTGGGTTCGCAGCGTCATCGCGGTCCGAGGTCGATGGACTTTGCAGCCGTTGGGCTGAGCTGGGCGTGGAGATCACCAGCGAGCCGGCCGAACTCGAGAGCCTTGGAGGTGGGTATGGGTTCGAAGCCGCCGACCCAGAGGGTCGGCGTCTGCGAGTGATAACCGAGATGGTGGCCGCAGACCCTCGACCCGCTGGGAGCCCCTTGCCCCGCCGACTCGCACACGTGGTCCTCAACACGGTCGACATCGACCTCCTCTGCGCGTTCTATGTGCAGGTGCTCGGGTTTGCCGTGTCGGACTGGTCCGAGCACCAGATGGTGTTCCTACGCAACAGTGCTGATCACCACACGATCG
>CALACD010000547.1 GCA_937890445.1 uncultured Acidimicrobiia bacterium
GCCGAGAAGCGGTGCGGGGACGATTCCTGGTGAATGCCGGCCGTTCCTATCTGGAGGGTCGACCCCCACCCGAGATCATCCGTTCGAACCGAGCACGATCATGAACGATCTTCCACGGTGACGGTGCGAGGGCCCTTCGAGCTGGGTTCGCTCAACGTCGCTCCCGGCTCTCGTGGGCAGACGGAGCTGTCGGTGGCGAGATTGGTGACCGGCGCACCTCTGGCCATTCCGGTGACGGTGGTGCACGGGCGTCGGGACGGGCCGACGATCTGGTTGAGTGCAGCCATCCACGGCGATGAGGTCAACGGCGTCGAGATCATCCGGCGAGTTCTGGAACGTCTCGATGCACGCACGATGGCGGGCACGTTGCTCGCGGTGCCGATCCTCAACGTGCCCGGGTTCATGACCGGCGATCGCTACCTTCCCGATCGTCGTGACTTGAATCGTTCGTTTCCTGGATCCGAACGAGGGTCGCTGGGGGCCCGGATCGCCAACATCTTCATGACCCAGGTCGTGAATCGGTGTTCGATCGGGATCGACCTCCACACCGGCTCGGCCCACCGCACCAATCTTCCCCAGGTACGAGGCGATCTCGATGACCCGGAGACCTATCGGTTGGCAGCGGCGTTCGGTGCTCCCCTGATGCTGCATGCTGCCATCCGGGATGGTTCGCTGCGTCAGGCCGGAACGGAGCGAGGTGTCACCGTGCTTCTCTACGAAGGCGGCGAGGCCTGGAGGTTCGACGAGGCGGCCATCGGTTGTGGGGTGGAAGGTGTGCTCCGAGTGTTGGAGGCGGTGGGGGTCATCGCCTCGAGCGGTCTGGATCCGGCAGCGGCTCGGACGTCGGTCGAGGCTCGGTCCACCCGATGGGTTCGGGCCCGACGCAGTGGTCTCGCCCTGATCGAGGTCGAGCCGGGTGAGTCGGTGGCCAAGGGGCAGAACATCGGACGCATCCACGACACCACCGGGCATCGGCTCAGTAGGATCAACGCACCCTTCGACGGAATCGTCATTGGTCGAAGTCTCGACCCGATCGTTCACCAGGGCGATGCGCTCGTGCACATCGCCCAGACCCGTACGATCACACCTCCGTCGCCGACGTTCGATTCGACATCCCGTTCGACGACCGTGCTCGGCCGCCCCGCTCACCTGCCCGAGGTCCCCTCGTGAAACTCGCCATTCTCTCTCGTTCGCCCAATTCCTACAGCACGACGCGCCTCCGGGTGGCGGCCCTGGATCGGGGTCACAAGGTTCGCGTGCTCAACACACTTCGGTTCGCCATCGATCTCACCAGCAATGATCCCGACCTCCAGTACCGAGGCAAGCCGGTGCAGGACTACGACGCGGTTCTCCCTCGCATCGGCGCCTCCATCACCTATTTCGGAACAGCCGTGGTCCGGCAGTTCGAGCAGATGGACGTGTACACGCCCAACACGTCGAACGGGATCCTGAACTCTCGGGACAAGCTCCGGTCGTTGCAGATCCTGTCGCGCCATGACGTGTCGATTCCGGCCTCGACCTTCGTGCGGGATCGCCAGGATGCCCCCGATGCCATCCGGCGGGTCGGTGGCGCGCCGGTCATCATCAAGCTGCTCGAGGGGACACAGGGCATCGGAGTGATCTTGGCCCCCGACGCCAAGATTGCCGAGGCCATCATCGAGACCCTCCAGAGCACAGGCACCAATGTGCTCTTGCAGCAGTTCGTGTCGGAGAGTCGAGGCCGTGACATCCGGGCGCTCGTGATCGGTGACCGGGTGGTCGCGGCCATGCGCCGCACCGCTCAGGGTGAGGAGTTCCGGAGCAACGTGCACCGGGGTGGACGGGCCGAGGCGATCGAGATCCCGCCGGACTACGAGCAGGCGGCGGTTCGAGCGGCCCAGATCATGGGGCTCAAGTTTGCCGGTGTCGACATGCTCGAGGGCGACAGCGGCCCGTTGATCCTCGAGGTCAATTCATCGCCCGGACTGGAAGGCATCGAGACGGCGACCGGGCTCGACATTGCCGGTGCCGTCATCGATTACATCGACAACCAGGTGGCCTTCCCCGAGCTCGACGTACGCCAGCGTCTGACCGTGAGTACCGGCTACGGAGTCGCCGAACTGCTCATTCGTGATGACTCGGAGTACGTGGGCCAGACGCTCCATGAATCCGGCCTGCGGGAGAACGACATCACCGTGCTGTCGCTGCATCGCGACACGACGGTGATCCCGAATCCTCGCCAGAACCGCGTGCTGGAGGGCAACGACCGTTTGCTCTGTTTCGGCAATCTGGAACGAATGCGAGGCTTGATCCCAGCTCGACGGCGCCGTCGGGCGGTGTTGAAGGAACTCCCCGAGGCCCCTCTCGTTCCTGACGACGAGAGCAACATCGACGACGATCAGTAGGCGGGCTGTCGGGCGGTCGGGCTCACGGGGTCGGCGTAGGGGTTGCCTCCGGACTCCTGGGCATCTGCTCGATCACCAGCAGTACCAGACCCCCCAACACCATGACGCCACCACCCATGATGCCGAGCGCGACGAACGATCCGGTCCCCGCCGCGATGCCTCCGATCACCGGGCCGACGATGCGGCCGATCGCCATCACGGCCTGGGCATCACCGGCCCGCTCGGCCGGATAGCGGGAACGTTCGGCCAACGTCTGGTAGGCGGCGGGAACGCCGAACCAGAACGCGAAGCCCCAGAGAGCGAGGAACAGCGCGAACGCGACCTGGTTGGTCACGATCGTGATCGCCAGTGCGCTCACGCCGGTCATGACGATCCACAGCCCCGGCCATGGCCGTCGACCATTCCATCGGGCCGAGGGGATACCGGCCGCGGCATTGCCCGCCACCACCAGTGAGAACCCGGTGGCGGTCATGCCCACGTGCTCGCGGGCAATGACACCACTGAAGACGAAGACGGCCGAGCCGCCCAATGTCAGCAGGCCGAGGGCGCCGACCAATGCGTAGGCCTGCGGCGAACCACCTCGAGCTCGCTTGGTCATCGGCCTCTGTTCCGTGCCGCCGAACGCGGGAATGCGCAGCAACGGCACGAGACTGGCGACGGCCAGGAGCCCGTAGACCGAACGATAGGAAATGGCATCGACCAGAACACCCATGACAGGGGCTGCGACGAGGCCCGCGATCGGTCCGATGACGGCGATGTCGCCCATCCGGCGCGGGTCCCCGAACACGCCGGCCCAGGCCAGCCAGCTGAGGACTCCGAGGGCGAGGCCACAGCATCCTCGGATGGCGACCAGGAGCTGGAACGAGTCGGTGATCGCGCTCATGCCGTTGGTCAACGAGAGCAGGGCGATGGCAAGAACGAAGAGTCGGACCGAGGGACGAACGACACGTCCGGCCAGGAACGATGTCAGGACGAATCCGGCCAACTGGGCTCCGGACAGGAAGCCGGCGACCGCGAGGTCGACATCGAACGTCTCGATCACGTCGGACAACAGCAGTGGGGTAGCGGTGAAGACCGCAGTGGACACGCCGGCCGACATCACCAGCCCGGGTTCGGCCTGGATTCGTACACTGTTGAGGGCCCGTACCGGTATCTGCATGACGTGGCGACGCTATCGGTAGGTCGATGTCATGGCGGGTGTCGACGGTCTGCCTGTCGAAGCTTGACTAAGCTGCGCCGATGAGATCGGACGAGCATGGCGAACCGGCGGACGGCAACCTGTTGCTCGAGTGTTATCGAGAGCTCGAAGCCCGTCGTCACACGAGTTCGTCGGCGTGGCGTCGGCCCCGTCAGACGTTCCCTCCACTGGGTGCGCGATTCGTGGTCAGCTTCCCCGACGGGCTCGAGGCTCATGGCGTCTTCGCCGACATCGTGGCGCTGCGCCCGGGGCGCCCGAGTGCACCTCTGGTGTACCTGGGAGTTCTCCCTGCTCCCCTCGAACCGTTGCCGGCCATCGGTCCTGCCGTCCCCGGACAGCTCGGCCCGCCCATCCTGGTATCTCGGTTGGCGTTCACGGCTGGGACGTTCGAGGTCGTTGCCGGTTCCATCGGTCCCGCGGTTTCGTCCCAACGGGTCCACCATCGTGTCGACCCCGAGACGGGTCGGATCCACGATCGGTCGGGGTGGCCGATCGACGCGAGCGAACAGGCGCCGGGTTCGGTCGAGGTCTTTCCGCTCCCGCTCGTCGAGCCCTATCTGAGTCGGGCCATCTGGAAGGTGCTCGCCGCTCGGCGTCGTGGTGCTCCCCAACCGGTGTTCGGTTCCTAGCTCATCATCTATGCCATGGCAGTGGCCTCGTCATGAGCCATGGCCAGAAAGTCGACCAGCAGGTCGGTCTCGAGATCGAACCACTCCGAGGCCGAGACGATGAACTGTTCGTCACCGACGGCATCGACCTCTCGGATGGAGGCAACCGAGGAAGCGGCAAGAAACCGTTGGTCGGGCTCCCGATGATGCTCGGACATGAACTCGCGCAACGCGACGGGCAGGTTCCAGCTTGCGGCCAGCTGTCCACCGATCGTCCCGTGATGCCACCCGAAGGCGCCGGCCTCGAGTTCGGCCAGATCGTCATCGGAATGGTGCCAGTGGTTCAGCAGGTCGCCATACCCATCACGTCGTAGCGCCAGCACCGGGATGGCCATGTCCTGCAACAGGGCGGCGCTGAAGTTCTCCGACTTTCGAGTGGGTTCCGTCAGCGACGCCACCAGGCCGGCAAGAATCGCTCGTTTGGCCGCCGTTCGCCAGAATCGTTGCTCCTCGAATCCGATCGCGACCGGACTGGGCAGTGATCGTTTGGCGGCAATCGAGATCAGCAGTGCTTCGACCTGATTTCGCCCGAGAAGGGCCGCCGCTTGTTGCACACTGGTCACGGGTGTTCGCGGTGCAAACGCAACCGAGTTCACCAGACGGAGCATGCGAGCCGTGGTGCCGGGGTCGGTCGAGATGACGGTGGCGATGACCGCCAGTTCGCTGTCTTGCCGTAGGTGATCGAGGGCGTTGGTGACCACGATGGGAAACGAAGGGGGGAGCCAATCGCCGATGGCATCGGTCAGCGCGGTCGCTGGATCGACCCGTTTGCTGTGACGCTGGAGGAACTTCGGTGCCGTGTGGTGGTCTCCCTGGAATCAGTCGGCTCGGCGGCCCATGCGATTTGCGAAGATGCTCATCAGACCGCCGAGCATCACCTACCCGAGGATCACCTCCAGGATCACTGCGACCTGGGCGCCGATGGAAGCCGGAAGCACGTCGCCGAATCCCAGCGTGGTGAGCGTGACGACCGAGAAGTAGAGCGGTGACAGTGCGGTCTCGTGGTCGCCGTAGTCGATGTCGACGGTCGTGAACACCGCGGCGAAGACGAGGGCGACGGCGGCGGTGAGGAGGCCCCAACGAACGAAGCTCTGCCCGCAGTTCGAACTCAACCGCCAGACCCGGTAGATCAGATCATGACGCTGGTCCTTGGTGCGGAACTCATGGAGGTAGTTCTGGTCCATGACGGTCCGTCGTGCCAGAAGTGCTCCCGAGAAGTTCGCCAACTCGGCACGGGCATGAATCCAGTCGGCCCGGGAGTAACCGACGACCCCGTGGAGCCGGGAACCAGCCAGATCCGCGTTGCCGAACGCGGCTCCGCTGACGTCGGCTCCGGTCAGATCGCTGTCGATGAGCATGGACCCGGTCAGGTCAGCGCCGCGGAGGTTGGCACCGATCAGACGAGCTCTGGTCAGTACAGAAGTTCGCAGGTCGCTGGTGACGAGGATTGCTCCGGTCAAGCTGGCATTCTCGAAGTCGACCGAGAACGCGGACGCTCCCGTGAGGTCGGCTTGTCCGAAGTTCGCGTTGTGGGCGGTCGAGCCGGTCAGATCGGCGTCCCTCATGCTGCACGCGATCAGGTTGGCGTCGTCCAGATTGGCTTCGCGCAGCGACGAACCGTCGAGGTTGGCACCCGACAGCGCGGCCGATGAGAGGTCGGCCCGGTCGAGCTTGGCACCGCGCAGATCTCGGCCACGGAGATCGGCACCGGACAGGTCGGCTCCGGACAGGTCGGCGCCGACCAGATCATCGCCAAGCCGATGCACCCGTTCGCCGTTTCCGATCATGTCAACCGAACACGCACCGGTTGCGGCCGCTGTTCTTGGCTTGGTACAGGCGAGCATCCGCTCGATTCATCAGGTGGGATCCCGAGTCCTCGGGCACCTCTCCGAACAGGGTGCCCCCGATCGAAACGGTGACACCAAGGGTCCCGCCCGACTCCAGATGCACGATGATGTCGGCCACGGAGGTGCGGAGCCGCTCGGCGATGGCAGCGGCCTTCTCCGGTGTCGCATCCGGGATGATCACGACGAATTCCTCGCCGCCGTAGCGGGCTGCGATGTCGTCGCCTCGGAGCTGGGAACCGAGGACTGCCCCCACGGCCCGCAGAACGTCGTCGCCGACGGTGTGGCCATGGTTGTCGTTGACGCTCTTGAAATGGTCGAGGTCCATCATCAACAGGCCGATGGTCCGCCCCGGAATGGCGGTGGACCGGAGTTCGCGAAGTCGGTTGGCCAACATCTGTTCGAACCAGCCTCGGTTGGGAAGACCCGTGAGGGCATCGGTCGCGGCCTCGTGCTGAAGCTCGATGTTCTTCTGAGAGAGCGCCTCGAGCTGGCGTGAGCCTTCGACGATGGTTGCGTGGGCCTCCATCGTGAGCGCCTGCATCCGGCTGGTTGCCTCGATCAACAGTTCGGAATAGGCCTGAACCTGAGGAAACTGGAACTCGAGCATCGATGCGGCATCGGCCACCAAGGGTTCGGCCTCGCCGACCCAGGCGTTGGTGTCCTCCGGGCTCATGCCGAGCAGGGAGTTCGTCGTTTCGTACAGCTGGGGCAGGAAGACTTCGGGCCGGCCCGAGCAGAGGACCTCCTCGACCAACCGGGCGACCTGGAGGCTGGTGGTCAGCGGCGAGTCCGTGTCGAGCGGCTCGAGTGAACGACGTTCGATGGCCTCGCAGATGGACAGGGGAAGGCCCCAGCTCCCGATCAACCCGACCGAGACCTGGTCGGTCGTGAAACCCATGATCCGTTGTTCGACATCGGCGGTCGGCCAACCACCATCGGCGGTCAGGACGCGGCATAGGGCAGGTGCCTTCTCGGCCAGGACGACCCGGCCCAGACCCGTCAACAACCCGGCCAGGAACGCCTCGTCCTGTTGTGGCTTCGCCAGCACGTTGCAGACCCGTCGGGCCAGGCTGCCGCTGATCACCATGCGCCGCCTGATCTCCGAGGTGTCGAATGCCTCCGCCTGGTCGGGAATGAGCATGCGGAGCGAGGTGGAGAGTGCCAGCAATCGAACCGATCTCAGCCCGAGGGTCGTGAGCGCTCGCTCGATGGTCGAGATCTCCGACACGGGGGAATAGAGCGCCGAGTTGGCGATTCGAAGGATCTGGACCGACAGCGCGACGTCCAGCTCGATGAGCTTGGACAATTCGATCAGCGTCACGTCCGGATCGTCGGCTTTGCGAATGACCTGGAGCACGGCGACCGGCGGTGACGGCAGGGTTTCGGGGTCGACGAACAAGGACGCGAGGGAGGGGATCTCGGGGGCTTCTTCGATTGCGGCGGTTCGAGCTTCAAGCTCGTCGGTGGAGGGCATCACGATTCCTAGGCTCGGTTGGTTTGGTGGGACCATGAGCGCTGTTCCCCACCGGCGGTGCGGTCAGGAACAGGGCTCACGGTTCAGGACTCAGAGCGATCAGCGCTTGAGGTTGACGATTTCCTGCAAAATCTCATCCGATGTTGTGATCACCCGAGAGTTGGCTTGGAAGCCTCGCTGGGTTCGTATGAGGTTGGTGAACTCCTCGGCCAGGTCGACATTGGACATCTCCAGGGTTCCCGGCGCCACCAGGCCGCGACCCCCGCTTCGGGCAGTACCCATCTGAGGCAGACCGGAGTTGCCCGAGAACTTGAACATGGTGCCTGTCACCCGTTCGAGTCCCTCGGGATTGGCGAACGAGGCAATGGAGACCTGGGCGATCGGACGGACCTGACCGTTGGTGTAGGAGCCGGTGATGACCCCGTCCTCACCGACACTGAGACCGGCCAACTGTCCGGTGGCCGAGCCGTCCTGGTTGATGGCACTAATGGCACCGAGCGCCGACAGTTGGGTCAGTCGGCCTGGGGTGTCGGCTCCACCCAAGGTGATGGCGATGTCGCCGATGCCCGGGATGGCACCGGAGGCGATGTTGGCGGTGAAGTCGGCGGGCGTGGCCAATTCGCCGTTGGCATCGAAGGTCAGATTCGCGTCCGTGAGCGGAACCGCGGTCGCGGGGTCGCCGTAGGTCGCGGTCATGTCCCACGTGTTGACGCCGGTCTTGGTGAAGGTCAGTTCGAGTTCGACCTGGGCCCCTTGGCTGTCGTAGACGAACAGGCTGGTGTTCTGGATGTTGCCCACGATGGCGTCACTCGGCAGGTTTCCGCTGAGGTTGATCTCGGAGGTGATGATCGGCGATATCTGCTCGCCGGCAGGAATCTGGATGCGTCCGATCGGACCAAAGGTGTTGATGTCACTGTTGGGTGCTGCACCCCAACCCATCA
>CALACD010000548.1 GCA_937890445.1 uncultured Acidimicrobiia bacterium
TGTTGCCCTCGGCCAGCTTGCGGATGATCTGATCCGGCGTGTGCCGCCGGCGCTTCTTCGATGTTATGTTGATGTGGATTCTTCCTGCCCGCACGGCGGGCATCAAGAGACGCACAACAACTGGACCACTACAGAGGGCTCACCTCATGTCGGTAACAGTGCATTCACATCACCGACATGTTGCGGAAACACACCCCCTGCATCCTTCACCTGTCCCGAACAAGAGGAGTGTTATGACCCTGCCCCCCACCGCGAGGCTCGCCCTCGTTTACAAACTCATTGCAATCATCGCAATTGGTTCTCTCGTGGCCGCTGCGTGTGGCGGCGATGACGACAGCGCGGCGGGCGGCGAGGCCGGAGACACACTCAGCGTGATCCTCGATCGCGGCTATGCAACGTATGGACTCGAAGCGCAGTACGAGCCATTCGGTTTCCGTGATGAAGAAAATGCCATCGTCGGGTACGACATCGACCTGGGCAATGCAATCGGAGAGAAACTCGGTGTCGAGATGCGACCCACCGATACCGGTTGGGCCACCGTCATCCAGACGATGTACGACGGGGGCTTCGACTTCATCCTCGGTGGCATGACCGCAACGGCCGAACGGGCCGAACGGGTCGACTTCGGCGTCGCCTATGCCGAGCAAGCCTCGGCCATGCTCGTGCGCAGCGATGACGAGATCCAGTCCCAGGAAGACCTGGGTGGTCGAATCGTCGCGGCCGGCGAGGGTACGCCCAGCGTCGGCATGCTCGAAGACACCGCGGGCCAGTACGGCTTCGAGTTCGACGGCGAGATCCAGCAGTTCGCAGACGACGCCACGGCGTACGAAGCCCTCGCAGCGGGACGAATCGATGCCTACGCGACGAGCTACGTCAGTCTTGTCCCGCTGCTCAACGCCCGCCCCGGCGAGTTCCGCACCGTCGACTTCCGTCCCGACGGTTACCCCGATTTCTTCGCAGCGATGGCCTTCCGCCAAGAGGACGACTCCCTCCGGGAAGCCATCGACGAGGCGATCCTCGAGTTGAAGGAGGACGGCACGCTCGCCGAGCTGCAGATGAAGTGGTTCGGCACCGAGATGGTGACTCCCGACACCGCCCCCGACGTCTCCGGGACCTGAGTGCTCCGGCTGGGGACGGCCTGCGGGTCGTCCCCAGCCACGTACCCCATGACGAGCCACGTTCCAGGACGAAAGAGGAGTAGGGAATAGCCCGTGGAATTCGACTTCAGTCTGGTGCGAGACATCGCGCCCCGACTTCTCGATGGTCTGGTCCTGACCCTCGAGCTGAGTGCCTGGTCGATCGTCATCGGCGGCACCATCGGCATGGCCATGGGCCTGTTCCGAGTTTCAGGCGTCCTGCCAGTATTGCAGTGGATCGTCAAGGGATACGTGTATTTCATGCGCGGAACCCCGCTGCTCGTCCAGATCTACATCGTGTTCTTCCTCCTCCCGCGCATGGGGTTGACACTCAACCCCTACTGGACCGGCGTAGCGGCACTCTCGGCACACTTGGCGGCATATGTGACAGAGATCTGCCGTTCGGCAATCGAATCCATTCCTCGAGGACAAGGTGAAGCAGCCATCTCGGTGGGACTCACAAGATTTCAGACCCTGACCATCGTGCAACTACCCCAGGCCGCCAAGCGAATGATCCCCCCGCTGACCAACGAGCTCGCGTCGACGATCAAGAACACATCGCTGTTGTCGGTGATCGCCGTGTTCGAGCTCACCAAGGCCGGCAACAGCATCATCCAGCGAGAGTTCATCTTCTTCGAGGTCTTCTTCGTCGTGGCGCTCTACTACCTCATCGTCGTGCAGCTCGTCACCACCCTCGCCAACTACCTCGAACGGCGGGTGTTCACATGAGCGGCGACGACGAGGAGTCGGTCGGGCGCGAGACCGTGCTCGAGCTGCGCGGCGTGTCCAAGACCTACAACGGCATCACCGCCCTGCACCCGACCGATCTGGTCGTGCACGCAGGCGACGTCATCGTGCTCATCGGAGCATCCGGTTCCGGCAAGAGCACGCTGTTGCGCTGCGTGAACATGCTCGCCATTCCCGACAGCGGCACCGTCACTGTCAGCGGCGAGACGCTCGACCCGAAGGCGGCCGACCCCCGCGCCTCACGCCGCAAGGCAGCGGCTCTCGCACGCCAGCGCATCCGCATGGGGATGGTCTTCCAGAACTTCAACCTCTTCGAGCACCTGTCGGCTCGGGACAACGTCGCGCTGGCGCCCCGCAAGGTCCTGAAGGTGGACAAGGAGCAAGCCCGCGCCGACGCAGAGCGGCTCCTCGCCACCGTCGGCCTCGAAGAGCACGCCCACAAGCGGCCGTCACAGATGTCGGGCGGGCAACAACAACGGGTGGCGATCGCACGAGCATTGGCGCTCGAACCAGTACTGATGCTGTTCGACGAGCCCACATCTGCACTCGACCCCCGGCTCACACAGGAGGTCCTGCACACGATCCGGGACCTGAGCGAGCGCGGCATGACCATGGTGCTCGCCACCCACGAGATGAGATTCGCCGAAGAGATCGCCAGTCAGATCATCTACATGGACGCCGGGCGCATCGTCGAGCAGGGCAAGCCACAACAGATCTTCCACGACCCCATCGAAGAATCGACCAGAGAGTTCGTCGCGTGCATCCTCTAGCCAGCAGACCGCTTGCCGGGTTCCATTGGCCGAAGGAGTACCGCTCAGCGGCATGGCTGTGCTGGCACGTCGACGGCGACGCCGGCGTGCTCGCGTCGGGCAAGGCCGACGACACCCACTTCGCCTCCTTCAGCGAAGCCCGGTACGGCGTTACGACGGCCTTGCCTCGCATCCTCGACCTGTGCCGGGACTTCGATCTGCAGGCGGGCTTCGCCTTCCCAGCCCTCGTTGCCGAACGCGACCCCGGGATCGTTCTCGCGTGCGTCGAAGCAGGCCACGAGATCCTCCATCACGGGTGGGCGCACGAAGACGTCTCCCGGCTCTCGGCAGCCGAGGAGGAGGACATCCTCCTCCGATCGACCGACCGCCTGGTCGAGCTCACGGGTCAGCGACCCATCGGCTGGACGGCTCCCGGCTGGGGAATGAATCCCGGCACCATCGACCTGTTGCACCGTCACGGCTTCCTCTACGACAACAGCCTCATGGAACACGACGTACCGACCGTGTTCGACTTCGATGACCGACCCCTGTTCGAACTCCCGATCAGCACCGTGCTCGATGACTGGCAACAGTTCGGCGTCGACCTCGCCGCAGCCACGGGCGGGATGGCATCGGTGCGCTCGGCTTTCTCGCTGTGGCACGACGAACTCGCCGGGCTCGCCCACTACGGCGGGCTGTTCTCGCCCACGTTCCACCCGAACCTCGTCGGCA
>CALACD010000549.1 GCA_937890445.1 uncultured Acidimicrobiia bacterium
TCACCCGAGCCGCCTGCAACAACGACGACTGGATCATCAGATTGTCCAACAAGAAATCGGCCGGCCGCGACCGATTCTGCTCGATGCTGCCGCCCGATCCGGCCGTGAGGTAGGCATAGTTCGGCTTGTTCTCGGCGAACCAGTCGAGCACCGCCGACCGGTCCCGCAAGTCGAGGTCACGACTGGACACGGTCAGGATCTGCTCGAAGCCATCAGCCCGCAGGCGGCGACACACTGCCGAACCGATCATGCCGGTATGACCGGCCACGAAGATCGGCGTCTCTTTGCTCAAGGCCTGCACGCCGAGCCTCCCCTTCCGGCCCACCACGTGCGCCTGTCCGAGTCGCGAGCCTAGCCACTGGCCGCCTCCACCACGGGGAACGGTCTCCCCCGACCAGAGAACCGAGGAAAACAGGACCGATCACCGCACGAGCGATCACCGGGACCGTCACGGGGCGTGCCCGAATCTCACTCATCGCGCAAAAGACCTCAACTTCGGCGCGCCAGCTACCGATCCCTTCAGGACCGACACCTTCGAGACAGCTTTCTCGAAGCCTCGACCTCCCGTTGGAAGGCATGAGCGACATGACCAAGAAAAATTCGATGCAGCGTCTCCAAACCGGACCCAGTCTCGGAACCGGGCAGGCCGGAAACAACCAGAAAGCTCGGTTCGTTGGTCCTGCTGCCGCCACGATCGCCGCCGTTGCCTTGACGTTCACTCCGGCCGTCTCGGCTCAGGACTACACCAGTGCCGGCTCGGCGACGTTCTCCGACTCGACCCCCGCCGCCGGCGAGAATATAACCATCACCGGTCGCACGACTCCCGACACCCTGGTCGTCGTCACCATCCAACAGACTTCGTCCGGTTCGATCACCAACGGTTCGATCACCAATGGGGCAGCCGCCTTCGCCAAGACCACCCTGGCCTCCACCACGTCCGACGGCGACGGCGACTACAGCCTCAGCTTCGTGGTGCCGGCCAACGCCACATCGGGCAGCTTCGTGCTCGAGGTGTCTGCCGGCGACCAGGTGCTGGCCTCGACCGTCATCAACGTCGGTCCGACCGACAGCGCCACCACCCCGGCCCAGGTCGACCCCGGCACCACCGCCACCTTGCCAGTCACCGGTGGCAGTACCCTGATCATGGTCACGGCTGCCGGAGCGATGATCGTGGCCGGCGGGTTGAGCCTGACGGTTGCACGGCGCAACCAAACCACCGCCTGATCCAGCCGCCTACAGCTCCCGTCGACGGTACGCCTCATACCGGCCGCCGGTCTCACGAAGCTCCTCTCCATGAGCTTCGACGTCAAGGTTGTCCCGGCCATTCGGACGGTTGCGTGCCTATCGCTGGCGGTGGCCTTCATCGGCGTGCCGGTTGCCGCCCAGGAAGCCGCCGACAGCTACGTCAGCGTGGGGTCCGTCACGTGGTCCGACCCGTCACCGAGGCCCGGTGACACTGTCACCATCGCCGGCGTCGTCGCTGCCAACACCCGGGTCGACGTGGCCGCCCACATGGCACCGGGCACAACCCTCAACGTCGGCTCCACGTTCAGTGACGACCAGGGCAACCATCAGCTCAGCTTCACACTTCCCGCCACCGAAACCATCGAACTGGTGACGGTGACCACCGACGACCGGTTGATCTCCTCGACGCCGATCGTCGCCCCGGCGACCGACGAGCAGGTGAGCGCCCCCACGAACAGCCCCACCCCACCAGCGACCTCCAACACGCTGACCTCCAACACGCTGACCTCCGACATGCTGACCTCCAACACGCTGACGATGGTGCTGGTCTCGATCTCGGCGACCCTGGTCGCCGGTGCCGGACTGTTGCTGACCGTGGCCCGCCGGATGCCCACCCGCATGGCCGTGGCTACGGGTCGGCGGGCCTGACGTCATCGAGGGTGAAGACCGTGTCCTCGACGATGACCAACGACGACTCCAGCCGCTGATCGTCCACTCCGACATCGACGACGAGCTGATCGGGGTTGGCCACCGCCTGGGGTGCCACCGTCAACCGATAACCGTCGCTCAACTCCACGGTGCCCGACAGGCCGAAGGTGACCGTGACGGTGGCACCCGGCGCCACCTCGGCGAAGACCAGGTAGCGGTT
Organism: uncultured Acidimicrobiia bacterium; assembly: GCA_937890445.1. GTDB lineage: Bacteria > Actinomycetota > Acidimicrobiia > Acidimicrobiales > SZUA-35 > JAHECQ01. The sequence goes on from CALACD010000549.1 coordinate 2,114, forward strand.
GAAGCCGAGCTCGCGTTGCAGTTCGGCATCGACCGGTCTGCCGTCGATCGACAACGATTCCAGCTGATGGGGGGTGTAGATCGACAGATGGACCCGATTGGTGCCCTGCGGCGTCTCACGCAACGGGGAGCCGATCACGTAGCCGGGTAGACCGGCAACCACCACGTCGTTGGTCAACGCCACCGTCACCGTCCCGGTGAGATCACCGATGGTGGTACCCGACCGCGTGACCACCTCGGCCTCATAGGTCACCCGCCGCTGCAGGAAGCCGTCCAGCTTGTCGGCACCACCGTTGGCGTGGACGACGGCCAGATGGTCGCCCCCATCAGCCGTCGGCAGATCGCCCAACAGGAACAACGAGTCGAGGAAGGCATTCTCGGCATCGTCGAACGTGGCCATCTGCAATCGCCCCTGACGAGCGGCCGGCCCCAACGCGTCGCCCAGGCCCCGGGGACTGGGCAGGTCGGCCTGCACCAGCCGAGCGAACGTGACCCCGGCGACCAGGTCGAGCACGTCGACCCGTTCGTCCTTCGCGAACTCCCGATACTGGTCGACCAGCAGGAAGGGCACCAGCGTGTCGGCGTCGAGCTGCCCCAATCCGGGCACATCGACCGGTCCCGTCAACTCCATCAGAGCGGCCACACCATAGGGATCGGCATAGAGGACGCCGTCGATGGGCCGGCCGCCCATGGTCGGGTACAGCTCGGCAACAGCCCGAGCCACCGAGGGCAGATCCGTCATCCCGGTCCAGTTCTGCGAGAACACCTCGGGCTGGTTGATCAGGTAGCGGGCCGGGAAGGCCTCAGGGTCGACAAGGGTGCCCGGGCCGGCAGTGTTCAGGTCGGAGTTCCGGAGCTGAGCAGTGATCGAGACCGTGCCGTCGTCGGCCGTCAACTCGACCACGTTGCCGACGATGCCGCCCAGTTCACGGCTTTCGGCCGGCGTGGCGAACAGCACCAGGTAGCGGCGCGGGCCGTCGCCACCCAACAGGCCCGGCAACAGCGCAGTGGCTTCGGCTGCCTTGCGGGCATCGGGCTGGGCGGCGGCCAATTCGGTGGTGACGTCGTCCAACTGGCGACGCACCGGTCCCACCAGCCACGACGAGGAAGCGGCATCGATCTCGGTCACCGCCTCGGTCAACGCGGTGTCGACGGCTTCCAACGGGGCCTGCATGGCTCGCACCAGGTCGAGATCGACCCTCCCGGCCGAGGCTCGAAGCTGGTCGAGATCGGCCGACACCAACGCGTCCGACGCAGCCTGGGCCACGCCGGCGGCCTGACGGGTGGCGACATCGGCCACCTCGACGTGCTGGCCGAGCACCGGCACATAGCGGGCCGGGCGCACCCACCAGGCGTCCAGACGCTGACGGGCCGATCCCAGCGAGGCCACGGCCGAACCGAGATTGCTCTGGGCCGTGGCCACCTGGCCGCCACGGGCCGCCTCGAGCCCCTGCCGGGCAGCCGTTGCACCCTCATCGACGTCGGCCGCAGCCAACAGCGCTCCGACACCACCCGCAATCGAGGCCACCAAGGCCAGCAACGCCGTGGCCAGCAACACCCGGCCACCCCAGCGACGACGCCCGGGGGCGGCCCCGGCCAAGCCGAGGGCAACCAGCCCGGCCGCCAACGATCCCGCCACCAGGCTGGCCGAACCGAAGAACCACTCGGACCGCATCTGCAGCAGGCCATGGGCCACCACCATGCCGACGGCAACGTCGATCGGCGAACGCTCGGCCCGCAACAGCTCCAATACGAAGGCCAACACCAGCCCGGCCAGGCCGACGACGGCCCACGCAACCGACGACGCCAGCGCCGTCGTCACCCCCAGCGACACGAACCACACCCACCGCGGCGCCAGCGGCGCCGCGGCCGACACCACCGCCACGAACATGCCGGTCAGCACCGCGTCCCACCAACCGATACCGGTCGGCGAAGCATCGGTGAACGACCCCGCCAGCCCGCTGATGACCACACCCCCGAGCACCCAGGCCCACAGCCAAGGCCGAACCCGACGTACAGAGGAAGCGGCAGGCGACGACATGACACGCCATCTTCGCCTGATCGGACCGCTCGACGGCGGACCCCGAAACCCCGGGGCCCACCGGCAGAATCCCGTTCACCGCCGTACGGGAGTAGGTAGGCCGCATCGAGGCCGGTCGTTGCAGAAACTTGCTCATACTTCGAACCAGCCGGCCGAAGGGGGCACAACGACGCAGCACATTGCGACGGGTGACCAAGAGCCCCGGAGGGACTCCATTGATCTCCACCATTCGTACAGCGACACCACCATCGGCACGACCGAACCCCGAAGAGACCAGCACGAGCGCCGACCGCAAGACGGCTACCAGCGGGCTCCTGGGCCCGGACCGCACCAAGGTTGCGGCCCGAGCCACCCGACCGATCCCGGTGAGAACTGGAGCCGCCCAGACCGAACTGTTGGACCGATGGGCCGACGTCATGCATCAGGTCCGGGACCGAGGGCGAACCGTCTCGCTTCGCAGTCGACTGACCGTCCGAGTCTTCGACATGGTGGTCAGCCTGGGCGCGCTGGTCGTACTGAGCCCGGCCATCATCGTCCTGGTGGCGCTCGTCGCGCTCACGTCTCCCGGCCCCGTGGTCTACACGCATTGGCGGGTCGGCCTGCGTGGCGGGCTCTTCCCCTGTTTGAAGTTCCGTTCGATGTATGCCGATGCCGATGCCCGGCTCCAGGAAGTTCTCGACACCGATCCCGAGGCCCGACGCCAGTGGGAAGCCGATCACAAGATCCAGAACGATCCCCGCGTCACCCCCCTCGGCCGATTCATCCGCAAGACGAACCTGGACGAGTTGCCACAGTTGCTGAATGTCCTGTGGGGCCACATGAGCATCGTGGGGCCGCGCCCCATCGTGCCCGAAGAAGCTCGACGGTTCGGCCATTCGCTCCCCACCGTCCTGTCGGTGAAACCGGGGATGGCCGGCCTGTGGCAGATCGGCGGTCGTAACGACGTCAGCTACGACGAGCGTGTGGCCTTCGAAGTGGCCTACGCCTCGCACCGGACACTACGCCGCGATGTCGTCATCTGCTTCAAGACGGCACGGCAGATGTTGCGTCCCGGCTCCAACGGCGCCTACTGACCCCGCTCCGAGGCGACGACTCCGGACCGCCGAAACCACCAGCCAACCAGGTAGTGCGGCTGGAGTTGTGACCTGCACGTTTCGTACCGATGAACTGTCGATAGCGAATCGCCGGTGGTCCACCACCTTGCCGTCCGCCCCTTCTACTCTCCTTGTCCAAGGAGTGACCCCGGCCGGGGTCAGAGGGACATCCGAAGGCGGCACAACGACGTGGTCATGCAGACGCTCTTGCGGCGACGAGTCGCAGGGAAGACCGTTGACGAGGCCTCCGAAGTGATCGACCTGCGCGATGGCCCCGATCCTGCCGCACCCCTCGGGCTCGTCGACCGCTTGGTCGACGAGATCGATCTCCGAGAACCGTCGCCGACGCCACCGTCCCCCGGGCCCGACATCGCTCGACCCCTGCACCTCTACCTGCTGGCGCAACGTGCCACCGATCTGGCCGTTGCAGTGCCGGCACTCCTGATGGCCGCTCCCGTCCTGGTCGGGGTCGCGCTGGCCGTTCGTCTCTCGAGTCGAGGCCCGGTCCTGTACCGTCACGCCCGACTTGGCCGCCACGGGCACAGCTTTCTGTGCCTGAAGTTCCGATCGATGCATGTCGACGCCGACCAGAGACTCGAACACCTCCTGGCAACGAACCCCGAACGCCGGGAGGAATGGGCCATTCACCACAAGCTGACCGACGATCCTCGCATCACCTCGATCGGCGCCTGGCTACGCCGCACCAGCATCGATGAACTTCCGCAACTGTGGAACGTGATCAGGGGCGACATGAGCCTGGTCGGTCCCCGACCCATCACGTCCAGCGAGACAGACCGCTACGGTCACGCGTTGGAAACGGTACTGCAGGTCAAGCCCGGCATCACCGGGCCTTGGCAAGTGGCGGGCCGCAACGACATCTCCTACGACGAGCGTGTGGTGATCGACCTCCGCTACGCCTCGGCGCCGTCGCTGCGCACCAATCTGCAGGTCCTGGCAAAGACCGGTGCCGTGGTCCTGTCCGGCCGCGGCGCTCGCTGACCCGTTCCAGAATCGCTTCCATAGGAGCGGTCAGATCAGGACAGTCAGATCAGGACAGTCAGATCAGAACATCGACGACGAACGACTGGTAGCCGGCTGCGACGAGCTGTCTGGCGGAATCGAAACGTGTGCCGAACTCGAACCGTTCGATGGATCCTCATCGTTCTGCAGAGCCGAAGGCGGGAGGCGATCGGCCAGTGACGGCTGCGGGGATGGTTGGGCGACCGGCGCTGCGGCAATCCCATCCAGCGGTTCCGGAATCGGTACAACAGGCACCACCGGAGCTTGCTGCACCGCTGGATTCTGTTGCACGACCGGAGCCTGTTGCACGACCGGAGCCTGCTGGTCAACAGAGGTCTGCCGGAATCGCTGTTGCCCATTGCCCATCGACTCATAGGCGCCCAGGTAGTCGTCGGCCGAGATGCCGACCGGGGCCAACGCACCGATCTCTGACGGCTTCGCCCCCAACCGCCACCAAGGCCGCTTGGGCGCAGCATCGTCGGTGTAGGCGTAGTTGCCGTAGCCGTAGGCAGCCGACGCCTTCACCTCGATCAGCACCACACCCAACACCTTGCCGCCGACCTGTCGAACGCTGTCAGCAGCCCGGCGCAGCTCGTCCTTCGTGGTCTGTCCTGCCGACGCAGTCAGGATGACGGCGTCGACGTGGCGAGACAACGACAACGAGTCCGCAACCGGCAACAACGGCGGACCGTCCAACACCACCAGATCGGCCACCTGGCGCAGCGACTGCAGCGCATGCACGAACTCTGGAGTGCCCACGAACTCGGCCGGATTCGGCGGCGTCGAACCGCAGGTGATCAGGGCCAACATGCGCTGCCGGTCGATGTGAAGCACCATGTCCTCCAACGGAACATGGTCGACCAGATGGTTGGAGAAGCCGGGCACCATCTCGGTTCCCAAGATCTTGTGGAGACGAGGCCGGCGAAAATCCAGATCGACCAAGGCCACCCGGTTGTCGAGCGCGGCCAGTGCGTAGGCAAGGTTGGTCGACGTCGTGGTCTTGCCCTCGCTCTGACGAGCGCTGGTGACCAGCACGGACTTCACGTTGTTGCCCACCAGCGAGAACTGGAAGGCCGTCGAAACCCGGTGATAACCATCGGCAACCGACGAACCGGGATGGTCACGACTGGCCAGGGCCAGTTCGCTCCCCTCGAGAGATTTGGGAGACACCGGAATCGACCCCAGCACCGGCAGCCCGGTAAGCGCCGTGACCTCGTCGGCGTTCTTGATGGTCTTGTCGAACGATTCGGCCGCCAAGGCCAAGGCGACGCCGAGGACCGAGCCGGCCACCAATCCCAGCAGAATCGAGCGCCACAGCGGGGCGCCGGCCTCGG
>CALACD010000550.1 GCA_937890445.1 uncultured Acidimicrobiia bacterium
GCGATGACTCCTCGTACTTCCTGCGGCATGTCGTTCTCCTGTGACTGGTGACGTCCGTCGTGATGCTGGAGCATGGTAGTGGCCCGAAGTGATCCGCGAAATCTTCGTGGTTCTTTGGGGGCAACCGTGGTGATGCGACAAGATGGGTCGCCGGGCCTCACCTGGCCGAACGAGGAGAACGACCATGACGACCGCAGACCCAACCGTCACTTCGACCGACCACGCTGATCTCGTGATCCGCAACGGCACCGTGTACGACGGGACGGGGGCTCCCGGACGAGTTGCCGATGTCGCGATCACCGGCGATCGGATCACTGCCATCGTCGACGGGTTCAGCGGGACGGCAACCCGTGAGATCGATGCCACGGGTCGGATCGTCACCCCGGGTTTCGTCGACATCCACACCCATCTCGATGCCCAGATCGCCTGGGATCCTGTACAGACCTCGAGCTGTTGGCACGGCGTCACCAGCGCTGTGCTCGGAAATTGTGGCGTGACCTTCGCTCCGGTGGCGCCGGGCGGGGCCGATTTCCTGGCCGAGATGATGGAGAGTGTCGAAGACATTCCCCGCCGGGCCATTCTCGAGGGGCTCCCCTGGGATTGGACGACCTACGGCGAGTACCTCGACTGGATCGATCGCACCGACAAGGGCATCAACGTCGGAGGCATGGTCGGTCACTCGGCTGTTCGCCTGGCCGCCATGGGACCCGAGCGAGGCATGGCCGACACGCCGTCCTCACCCGAGGACATCGCCAAGATGGCCGAGTTGGTCGACGAGGCGATGGGTGCTGGTGCCCTGGGCTTCTCGACGTCGCGCACCTTGTTGCACGTCGTGCCCGATGGCCGCAACGTGCCCGGAACCTTCGCCGACACCGCAGAGCTGCTGGCCTTCGGCGACGTGTTGGGCAAGCACGGCAAGGGTGTGTTCGAAGCAGCGGCCCGCCTGGGCGAGCGTGACCGAGAAGAGCATCTTCCCAAGACCCGGGCCGAGGTGGCCTGGATGGGTGAGGTCTCCCGGCGGTCCGGTCGTCCGGTCAGCTTCGGTCTGGTCCACTCCAACGCCCGACCCGAACTGTTCAGTCGGGTCATCGAGTTCGCGAAGGAAGAGAACGCCACCGGTGCCGTCGTTCGGCCCCAAACCACCTGTCGTGGCATCGGCGTGATCTACAACCTCCTGAACCGCCTGCCGTTCCGGAGCAGTGCATGGAAAGCGCTGTCGGAGTTGCCGGCCGATCAGCGGTTGGATGCGCTGCGCGATCCGTCCCTTCAGGCCGAGTTGGCCGACGCCGAGATGGCGGCTCCTGCCGATCGGATGTGGGTGTTGCCGGCCGGCGATGCCCGCTACGACTGTGCTCCGGAGGACAACCTGGCCGCCATCGCCCGCGACCGTGGTGTGTCACCGGCGCTGGCCTACATCCAGTTGTGCCTCGAGGCCGACGCTCCACTCAACCTCAACTACCCGATCCTGAACCAGAGTTTCGACGCGGTGCAGGAGATGCTCGACGATCCGGTCATCACACTCGGCCTGGCCGATGCGGGCGCCCACGTGGGTCAGATCATGGATTCGAGCCAACCCACGTTCTTCCTCACCTACTGGGTTCGAGAGCGGGCACGCTGGGAGCTGGCAGAGGCAATCCGACGCCTGACGTCCGATACCGCAGATCTGTTCGGCATCAAGGACCGGGGCCGTCTGGTCGAAGGCAACTTCGCCGATGTGAACGTCATCGACTTCGACAATCTTCAGCTGCCCC
>CALACD010000551.1 GCA_937890445.1 uncultured Acidimicrobiia bacterium
GACCACCACGCCGTCGGACCGTCAGGCAACTATGTCCAGAATGTCCCCATGATCGGCAGGATCATGGCCGATTGGCCGTCCGACAAACCGATCGGTCTTCTGCTGCTCCTACCCCTGTGGTCCCCCGTGCTCGCCGCCGAACAGATCGGGACCCTGGCTTCGATGACCCAGGCGCGGTTCATCGTCCAGACCGGCATCGGCTGGGGAGACGGGTCGTTCGCCGCGATGGGAGTCCCTTCCGAACGCAAGGGAGCTCGAACCGAAGCAGCCATCGAGGTGATGAAGCGCCTGTTCGCAGGCGAGACGGTGACCGACGAAGAGTTCGGGGTGCGGGACGCGTCCATCAACCCGAGGCCGCCACGGCCGGTCGAATGGTGGATCGGTTCCGGGTCCGGCGATCGACCATTGGACCGAGCAGCCCGGGTCGGTGATGTCTGGTACGTGAGCCCGCGGATGTCCCACGCCGAGTTGGCGTCCTCCGTCGTGCGATATCGGCAACGGTGCGCGGACCACGGCACCACACCTCGTGTCGCACTGCGCCGGGATGTCTTCGTGGCCGATGACGACGCCGAGGCGTTGGCCCTCGGCCAGCGCCTGACCGCGGCTGGCTATCGAGGTCTCCCCGCCGACGTGTTGGTGTACGGAGGTGTCGAACGCGTCGTGGAGATGCTGGCGCCGCTGGCCGAGTTGGGCGTCGACGACATCGTGGCGCGTACGATGGATGTGCCACCGTCCCAGGCCGTGCGCTCGATCGAACTTCTCGGCCGAGTGCGGGAACAGCTGGCGCAAGTGAGAGGTTAGGAGCACCCATGACGTTCGGCTCGACGACCGCCGCAACCACCGACCCGGCCCAGGAAGACTCCGACCTGGTCGAGAGGTTTCGGGTGGCCCGGGCGTACACCGAACAGTTGGCGGCGCCGCTCTCGGCCGAGGACCAGACCGTTCAGTCGATGCCCGACACGAGTCCTACGAAGTGGCATCGAGCCCACATCACCTGGTTCTTCGAGACCTTCGTGTTGGCACCTCACGAACGCGACTTTCGCCCCTTCGATACCTCGTTCGGCTATCTGTTCAACAGCTACTACGAGCAGGTGGGGGAGCGGTTCCCCCGACCGCAACGGGGCCTGATCACCCGGCCGGGCATCGATACGGTCGCCGCCTACCGGGCCGATGTCGATCGTCGGGTCGCCGAGCTGTGGCGTCGGGCCGACGACGATCTTCGAGCCACACTCGCGCCGCTGATCGAACTCGGCATCCACCATGAGCAGCAGCATCAGGAGCTGGTGTTGATGGACATCAAGCATGTGCTGTCGATCAATCCGACCGATCCGGCCTATGCCGGCAGTGAACCGTGCGTCTCTGCTGATCCCGGTCCGCTGGGATGGGTGAGCTTCGATGGCGGTGTCGTCGACATCGGGCGCGACGAGAACGAGTCGGGGTTCGGATTCGACAACGAGGGTCCCCGTCATCGGGCACTGATCCAACCGTTCCGGCTCGCCGATCGTCTGATCACCTGTGGCGAGTGGTTGGACTTCATGGCCGACGATGGCTATCACCGCGCCGAATTGTGGCTGTCCGACGGTTGGCACACCCGCAACGCCGAGCGGTGGGAGAGCCCCCTCTATTGGCGCGAGAGCGCTACCGGGTGGCGCGTCTTCACCCTGGCGGGCTCTCGGGCCATCGATCGCCACGAGCCGGTCTGTCATCTCTCCTTCTACGAGGCCGACGCCTACGCCACCTGGGCCGGCAGACGACTACCCACCGAATTCGAATGGGAACACGCCGCTGCCCGCCATCTTGCGTCCCGGGAATCGGACGATGTCGCGGCCAGCGGCGATGGATTCGAGGCGTTGCACCCCGCGGTTGCCGAGTCCTCGTCGGGGGCGCTTCGCCAACTGTTCGGGGAGTGCTGGGAATGGACCGAATCGGCCTATCGCCCCTATCCCGGGTTCCGACCTGTCGAAGGGGCCATCGGGGAGTACAACGGCAAGTTCATGATCAACACCATGGTGCTGCGAGGTGGAAGCGCCTTCACCCCCCGTCGTCATCACCGCATCACCTACCGCAACTTCTTTCATCCCCACACCAGATGGCATCTGTCCGGTGTTCGACTCGCAGCCGACGACTGAGGTCTCTCATGTCTGAATCCACCGTCACGATCGACTCTCACCTCGCCCCCGATTGGGCCGAGGGAGCCATGCGGGAGGACATCACCCGTGCCTTCTCCCAGACACCGAAGGTCCTTCCTCCGAAGTGGCTCTACGACGACCAGGGATCTGAGTTGTTCGACCGGATCACCCGGCTCCCCGAGTACTACCCGACCGAGGCCGAGCGGGAACTCCTGGTCGCCCATTCGGCGGAGATTGCTGGTCTGACCGGCGCCTCGTCGGTGGTCGAACTCGGTTCCGGGACGAGCGACAAGACGCGGACATTGCTCGACGCCTTCGCTGCCACCGGCCAGCTGCAACGCTTCGTGCCGCTCGATGTCAGTGAGGCGACGCTGGTGGCGGCAGCCGAGATGCTCTCCGAGCGCTACGACGGTCTGGAGGTTCACGCCGTCGTCGGGGACTTCACCCGCCATCTGGGGCTGTTGCCGCGGGGTGGTCGACGAATGGTCGCCTTTCTCGGCGGTACTCTCGGCAACTTCTATGCCGAGGAGCGTCGAGCCTTCCTGGGTGCCATGTCCGATGCGCTCGATTCCGGCGAATACCTTCTGCTCGGCGTCGACTTGATCAAGGACG
>CALACD010000552.1 GCA_937890445.1 uncultured Acidimicrobiia bacterium
GGGGCATCCTGGCCCCGGGCGGCGTGAACCCCGGACTGGTGTTGCGCCTTGCCGGGTTGGCTTCGCTGGTCGTGTTGGGCGGCGCGTTCTCTTCCTGGATGACACAACGACGCCTGGTCCTGCGCGCCGAATCGGCGATTGCCCAGCTACGCATCGATGCCTTTGCTCAGGTCCATCGACTCTCGGTCGCTGATCACAACGAACTGCGACGCGGGGTCCTGGTGTCGCGGGTGACCAGCGACGCCGAGGCACTGTCGCGGTTCGCCCAATGGGGACTCTGGTCGTGGTCCATGCATCCGGCGTTGATCGTGGGCATTCTCGGGTTGCTCGCCTGGTTCTCGTGGCAGTTGGCGCTCGTCGTTCTGGCCGCCTACAGCCCTGTCGTCCCGTTGCTGCGGTGGTTGCAGCGTCGCCAACTGGCGGCCTATGACGCCTTGCGCACGAGCGTCGGAGACATGCTGGCCACGTTCAGCGAGGCGGTCACCGGTGCAGCCGTGGTGCGGGCCTACGGAGTGCAGTCGCAGTCGCGTGATCGGTTGCGTCATGCCGTCGGCGACCGGTACCGAAAGCGAATGAAGGCAAGTCGTTTCATGGTCGCGACCTTCGTCGTCGGAGACCTCTTCGGCGCAGTCGCGCTGGCTGCGGTTCTGGTGGCGGGCGTGATCAACCACGACGCCTGGGGAATCGAGGCGGGAGAGTTGGTGGCTTGTCTGTTCTTGACGACGCTGCTGAACGAACCGATCGCCGAATTGGGAGAGACCCTCGACCAGACCCAGACGGCGGTGGCCGGCTGGCGCAAGATCCTCGATCTTCTGGATCGACCGTTGGATGTGGTGGAACCGGTCCCCGGCCGCGCGATCCCGCCCGGCGCCATCGAGGTGGAGGTGATCGGGCTCGGGTTTGCCTACCGCGACGCAGATCGCGAGCCCGAACCGGTACTCAAGGACGTCACGGTCCACATTCCGGCCGGCACGAACGTGGCGATCGTGGGCGAGACAGGATCGGGAAAGACCACGTTCGCCAAACTCTTGTGCCGACTGGCGGATCCACGGACCGGGACGATTCGGTTGAACGGCGTGCCCCTGGCCGAGGTCGATCCGGTTGCTCGCCTGGCGTCGGTACGGATGGTCACTCAGGACGGCTTCCTGTTCGACACCACGATTCGGGAGAATCTTCGGTTCGGGCGGCCCGATGCGACCCAGGAAGAGATCGAGCACGTCTTCTCGTCGTTGGGGCTCCAATGGTGGATCGATCGTCATCGGGACGGGCTGGATGCCAGAGTGGGCGAGCGCGGCGACAACCTGTCGGTCGGGGAACGTCAGCTGGTGGCGCTGGCCCGAGCTGCGTTGGCCGACCCCGGGTTGTTGATCCTGGACGAGGCGACCTCGGCTGTCGATCCCGAGACGGATCGGGCGCTCACCACGGCCATCCGGCGTCTTGCTCGCGGGCGGACGCTGGTGAGCATCGCCCACCGCCTGGCTACCGCAGAAGCCGCCGACGTGGTGCTGGTGTTCGACCGTGGGCGGCTGGTCGAGCAGGGATCGCATGCCGATCTGGTCGCCCGGGGTGGTGTCTACGCTTCGCTGCACCGGGCCTGGATCGGCAACACTCGTTCCGTGCCTGGCAGAGAAGTCGGCGGGTGAAGCCATCGAGCGTGACCGGCCGTATCGTCGCCGGGGCCCTTGCTGGCGCCTTGGTCGGGATGTCCGCCGGATGTGGAAGTGATGCCGGCGCCTACGACCGCGAAGCGTTCGTGCAACAGGTGATGGAGGTGAACGGTGTCGACCGCGACACCGCAACCTGCATCGCCGTGGGCTACGAGGAGCAGATCGGCGTCGATCGCATCACCGCAACCTCTCAGACGCCCGAAGAGATCGAGCGGGCAGCCAACGTGCAGGCTGCCTGCATCCTCGGCCCGTGAAGCGGAAGAAATCGGGTCGAGCTACCTGGTGTACGGTCGCAACGGTACAGTTCCACCCTGGTCGGACGCAGCGCGGCTGGCCCCACCTGTCAACGTAGACATTCCAAGGAGTCATTGCTCGTGAGTAACGCACCCGTTCGAGTCACCGTCACCGGAGCCGCTGGCCAAATCGGCTACAGCCTTCTCTTCCGCATCGCCTCGGGTGAGCTGCTCGGTCCCGATCAGCCCGTGATCCTCCAGATGCTCGAGATCACTCCGGCCCTCGGAGCGCTCGAGGGTGTGGCCATGGAACTCGACGATTGCGCCTTCCCCCTTCTGGCGGGGATGGTTCGCACCGACGATGCCGAGACGGCGTTCGGCGACGCCGACTATGCACTGCTCGTGGGAGCCATGCCTCGCAAGGACGGTATGGAGCGGGCCGATCTGCTGGAAGCCAACGGCGGTATCTTCGGACCGCAGGGCAAGGCCATCAACGCTGCAGCCAACAAGAGCATCAAGGTTCTGGTCGTCGGGAACCCGGCCAACACGAACGCGCTGATCACCCTCTCGAATGCCCCCGACATCGATCCTCGCCAGATCCAGGCCATGACCCGATTGGACCACAACCGGGCCATGAGCCAGCTGGCGGCCAAGACCGGGACTTCGGTCAATGACATCAAGAAGATGACCATCTGGGGCAACCATTCCTCGACCCAGTACCCGGACCTCTTCCACTGCGAGGTCAACGGAACGAACGCCGCCACCTTGGTCAACGACCAGGCTTGGCTCGAGAACGAGTTCATCCCGACCGTGAGCGGTCGAGGCGGCGCCATCATCAAGGCCCGGGGTCTGTCGTCGGCTGCGTCGGCTGCGAACGCCGCCATCGATCACATGCGGGACTGGGCCCTGGGCACCGATGATGGTGACTGGGTCTCGATGTCCATCTTCTCCGATGGCTCCTACGGAGCCCCCGAGGGCATCGTGACCTCGTTCCCGACCACGACTGCCGGTGGCGACTTCACGATCGTGCAGGGTCTCGACATCGACGACTTCAGCCAATCCAAGATCGACGCTTCCTGGGCCGAACTGGTCGAAGAACGCGACACCGTCAAGCAGCTCGGTCTCATCTGATCGGGTGGCGCCGAGCCCAGTCCTCAGCGAGGTCGGTGCTCGGTGCCCATCCCGGCGGTGATGAAGAGCGCGGTGGTCGGCTGGTGGACGTCTGCGGTGTGCCACATCCCGGGCGGATTGATGGCCGCTTGGCCGGGGCCGACCGTCGTGGCCACCGGCTGACCATCCATTTCTTGGATCAACGTCATTTTGCCGCTCACGCAGAGCACTACTTCGCTTCCCGACGGGTGCATCTCCCAGACGTCCCAGCTGTTGTCGAAGGTGTGCATCGACACCAGTCGCCCCTCGGCGCCGTCCTCGCTGTGGCGCATCGCATAGCCCTCGTACCACGAAACCTCGCCGTCGAAGGCTGGTTGAGGAACCGCGGTCGCACCCAGTCCGAGGTGGAGCGGAGTCGTGGCGAGCTCGAAGGATCCCATTGGCTCAGTCTCGCGTAGTGCCCCCTCGGGTGCACGCGGTCCCTACTTCAGGAACTTGCTCGTCGTGTTGTCGGCCAGTCTCTTGCCGCCCGTCTGCTCGGTCGGGCAGTAGAAGACCGTGTACCTGCGGTACTCGACCGTGCGCACGGTCGCATCGCAGCTGGTGCAGGTTTGACCCGCTCGGTTGTGGACCCTGGATGGCCGGTCGGCGCTCTTTCCAATGTCGTCGAGGGTCCGTTCGTGGGCCAGCGACGTCTGCAGTACCGAACCGATGGCGTCGTGCAGACGATCGAACTCGTCGTCGCTGAGCTTGGAAGCGTTGGCGAAGGGTGAGATGGCGGCTTCGTAGAGGATCTCGTTGGTGAGGAGTCGGCCAAGGCCGGCGACGACCTGCTGATCGCGCAGCAAACCGTGGAGTCTGCGTGAATGGCTCCGGAGTGCCGCTGCCAACTGGGTTCGATCGAGTTGGTCGGCCTCGGGTCCCAGTCCCTGCAACGGTTCCTGGC
>CALACD010000553.1 GCA_937890445.1 uncultured Acidimicrobiia bacterium
CCGCTTGGCGGAAGCCGAAGCGGTCTATCTCACCGACCTCGGGCTCGACGACACGTTGAGCCGCGCCAGCCAGCATCCCGGCAATCTGTGGAGCCTGCACGGGCTGCACGAGTGCCTGACGCGTCGGGGCGAGAAGACCGAGTCGATCTTGATCCGCCAACAGCTCGACCTGGCCCTGGCGCGGTCCGAAGTGGAGGTCAAAGCTTCGTGTTATTGCTCTCGGGCGGCGATGGCCGACAACTAGAGTTTCGTCCGTGCCCTCCGAAATCCTGAAATCCTCGAAGCTCGACGACGTCCTCTACGACATTCGGGGGCCGATTCTCGACGAGGCGAACCGACTCGAGACCGAGGGTCATCGCATCTTCAAGTTGAACATCGGCAACCCCGCCCCGTTCGGATTCGCCGCACCCGACGAAGTACTCGTCGACATGGTGCGCAATCTGCCGACCGCGCAGGGGTACTGTGACTCCCAAGGGCTCTATTCGGCCCGCAAAGCTGTCATGCAGTACAACCAGCGACTCGGCATCAAAGGTGTCGGGATCGACGATGTCTACATCGGTAACGGCGTGTCCGAACTGATCAGCATCGCGTTGCAGGGTCTGCTCAATCTCGGTGACGAGGTACTGATCCCCTACCCCGACTATCCGTTGTGGACCGCCGCCACCAAGTTGGCCGGTGGCCGGGCCGTCCACTACCGGTGCGACGAGGAATCCGACTGGTTCCCCGATCTGGACGACATGCGGGCCAAGATCACCGACCGCACTCGAGCCATCGTGGTCATCAACCCGAACAACCCGACCGGTGCCGTGTATTCGCCCGAGGTCCTCCGGCAGATCGTCGAGATCGCGCGCCAACACGATCTGATCGTCATGTCCGACGAGATCTACGACAAGATCCTGTACGACGGAGCCCAGCACACCGCCATTGCCTCATTGGCCGACGACATCGTGTTCCTGACCCTGAACGGCTTGTCCAAGACCTATCGGGTCGCGGGATTCCGGTCCGGTTGGATGACCATCAGCGGAGCCAAGCATCGGGCCGGCGGCTACATCGAGGGGCTCAAGATGCTGACGTCCATGCGGCTGTGCGCCAACGTGCCCGCCCAACACGCCATCCAGTCGTCGCTGGGTGGGTACCAGAGCATCAGCGAGTTCATCGGACCGGGAGGGAGGCTCTACGAACAGCGCCAAGTGGCCTATGACATGATCAACGCCATCGACGGGCTGTCCTGTACCAAGCCCGACGGCGCGCTCTACATGTTCCCTCGTATCGACAAGGCTCGTTTCGGCATCACCGACGATCAGAAGTTCGTGCTCGACTTCCTGCTGGCCGAGCAGATCCTGCTGGTCCAGGGCACAGGGTTCAACTATCCCGACCACGACCATTTCCGCCTCGTCTTCCTCCCCCACGTCCACGAGCTGGAATGGGCGCTGGGACGACTCGAGAAGTTTCTCGCAAGCTATCAACAGCTCTAGGGTCGAGGTCTGTCGACAGCGGTCGACCGACCTCACGGAAACGAGTACGGGATGGGTCTCGACAAGCCATATCTGGACGTGCCGGGCACGACCGTCTTCGACGCCGATCAATCCCGCATCGGCTATGGATTGAATCAGTTCTGCATGTCGCTGATGGATGCGGGCAATCGCGAACGTTTCCGAGCTGACGAGCGGGCCTATCTCGACGCCTGGGACATGACCGAGGACCAGAAGCAGGGCGTGCTCGACCGCGATCTCAATCGACTGATCGCCCTGGGCGGCAACATCTACTTTCTTGCCAAGATCGGTGCCACGGACGGCCGGAGTTTCCAACAGATGGCAGGATCGATGACCGGGATGACCGAGGATGCTTATCGCGACATGATGATCAACGGTGGCCGCTCACCGGATGGCAATCGCTACCGCCACGAGCAGGAGGACGGCCGGTGAGCGCCCACGTCAGCGCCGCGGTGTTCACCTCTCACGTGCCGGCGATCGGTGCCGCCCTCGACCAGGGAAAGACCGACGAGCCGTACTGGCAACCGCTGTTCGCCGGCTACGAGCCATCGAAGGCGTGGATGACCGAGAACACCCCTGATGCCATCGTCTTGGTCTACAACGACCATGCCACTGCCTTCAGTCTCGACATCATTCCCACCTTCGCCATCGGAACCGCCGCCAGCTATCCGGTTGCCGACGAGGGCTGGGGACCTCGACCGGTCCCCGAGGTCCGAGGCCACCCCGAACTGGCGGCCCATGTTGCCCAGTCGGTGATCCAACAGGACTTCGATCTGACGATCGTCAACAAACTGCCCGTCGATCACGGTCTGACCGTGCCGCTCTCGCTGTTGTTCGGTCAGGTCGATGCCTGGCCCTGTCCCATCGTGCCGATCGCCGTCAACGTGGTGCAGTATCCCGTCCCGTCAGGCCGACGGTGCCTGGAGTTGGGCAAGGCCATCCGAAGGGCCATCGAGACCTTCGACGACGACCTCGACGTCCAGGTCTGGGGAACCGGCGGCATGAGCCACCAGCTCCAGGGCCCTCGGGCCGGATTGATCAATCGTGACTTCGACAATGCCTTTCTCGATCGTCTGGTCGCCGACCCCGAGGCCTTGGCGGCGACGCCCCACATCGACTACGTGCGGGAGGCCGGCTCGGAGGGGATCGAACTGGTCATGTGGTTCATTGCTCGGGGTGCGCTGGGTGACCTGGCCGGTGGTCACGCTCCGACCCTGCGCCACCGCTTCTACCACGTGCCGGCCAGTAACACCGCGGTCGGTCACCTGGTTCTCGAAGACCCGAACTGAGGACCGGACCGGTCGCTACGGAACCCGACCACGATCGCAACCAGCCCGGCCAGGGACCAACCCAGCAACAGCCAACCATCCCTCGGCCACGCCCGTATGCCGTCGGGAAACATCCATTCGATCGCCCGGTAGCCGGGCGCACCGGTCTCGACGAAGTCGACGATCAGTGTCCGTTGCCCGGTCATCGCCTCGATCGCGAGCCAGGACCAGTTCACCACCCCGAGAGCACCGAGGCCGGCCGCCAACCACAGACGACGGCCCGACCGGCCCACCCAGGATCCGATCAGGAGAAGGGCGACCGGTAGGACCACGACCAGTTGGCGCCCCGGCACCCACCAACCGTGCATGGTGAGGGCGACGAACGTTGCCACGACCCAACCGTTGGTGACACTGATCAGCGCCAGGTACGTCGGGCCCTGCTCGTTCCGACGACGACGGATTGCCGCGCCGACAGCCATCGGCAGGAGTCCCCACAATGGTGCCCAGGGCACCAATCCGAAGCCGGCATCGAACAGCAGACCGCCGACCCGACGACTCCGACCCACCAGATCGACCCGTGTGCCGACCACGGAGAACTCGCCCGTTTCGACGAAGTGATCACCGGCGGCGTAGGCCGTCCACCCTCCGTACACCCAGCGATGGATCACCAGGAAGGCGATCGCGGCCAGCGCGCCCAGGACTGCCAGCCGGATCTGCTCTCGCCGATCGGGATCGACCGCGACGAGAACAGCAAGCCCCAGCACCACCGAGATCGGGGCGTATTTGATCGACAACCAGGGCAGGGCCACCGCTGCGGCCAGCACCCCCCGTGCCGGCCAAGGTCCCGGGGCCGTTCCGTGCCAGTTGTCGGGCCCGGGTCGGCGACGAGGAGCGGAGGCGGTCGGCAAGCATGCCAGAGCAAGGATCAGGGCCAGGGCGGCCCACATCTCGGGATAGACCTGGGAGCCATAGGGCGCAAGCGGTAGGGATGCGAAGCCCGCCCCGACGACGATGACCGCAACCCGAGGCGGCTGGTCGAAACGCCGCACCACCACCCACACCGTCACCACGGCGGTGGCAACAGCGGCGGCCACCATCGCCAACTTGGCTCCGACCCAGCCCCCGACCCCCATGGGCAGGGCCAACAACAGCGGAAGGAGCGGATCGTGGGGGCTGACCTGTCGTCCATCGGCCTGCGGCCGGCTCTGGGGGCTGAGGGGAACCTCGTGGTACGTCCGGTAGCTGCCGGACGCGATCTGGTCGGAGATGTCGAGGTCTCCGTCGTCGAACAGACTCGTCGCCGACAACAGGTACTGCGGTTCGTCCCCACTGAGACGAGCATTGGTCGTCGAACGTCCGGGCACCCCGACCAGTGCTCCCACGACCGACAACAATGCCACCGTCAACAGCCACCTGGCGAGCGGAGGCGCCGGTCGATCGAGCGATGGCGTCTGGGCGAACTCAGTCCTGGACGACATGGTCCTCGAATCGCCGACAGGCTTCGCGCCACGCCGAGTCGTTCCACGATCCGTCATCGTCGATGCACCCGACCGCCGTCAGCGCCATGTCCATGACGTGATGGACGTTGTCCCCGACCAGTCGACCTTGTCGACCGAGCACGGTGATCCCCGGCACGTGGTCCACGGTCGCCAACGCATTCGCCCGCTGATGGCGACCTTCGACGGTCAGCACCGGGTAGACGGCGCTCAGGCGCCGCACGACGACCTCGTCCACGTGTACCTCGGGCAATCCACAGAACTGGATGCCTTCGACCACTCGGGCCATCAATTCCTCGTCACTGGCCGACCACAGCGCATCCCCCGGACTGCACGGAAGCTCGGCGCACAACACGGTGCGCGGCCCCCCTCGATCGTCGTGCCGGTAGTTTCGGGGCTCGGACAACCGGCTGAAGACCACCTCGGGATCGGGAACGTAGTGGGCATCGAACTCGGTCCACGGGCCGTGCGGCAGCACGAGGCAGACCAACACCAGGCCCCGGTGGGTCACCGGCGACCGCACCGACTGACCGAGAGCGTGCTGCAATCCCGCCACCGGGCCCGTCCACAGCAAACGGCCGGCCCCGACACCCCCGAGGGGCGAGCTGAACCTGACCTCCCCGACACCGGGCACCACCGACGTCACCGGTTGCCCGGTGAACACCTGCACCCCAGCGTCCAGGGCGGCTTCGGACAACCGCTCGACGATCTGTCCGAAACCATGACGAGGATACAGGAACACCCGACCGGTCGGCCTGGAAGTACGGGCCACCATGCGCACCAAGCCGGCCGAATTTCGGATCGGAAGCCGACGACGGGCCAACTCCTCGCTCAGCAAGGCAGGGTCGACACCCCAGAGCTTGTGGGCCATCGGGCCGTGGAACCGGTCCAGGACGGTCGGACCCAAACCCACCCGCACCAGCTCGGCATAGGACTCGGCCTTCGGTCGACGCATTGGACGCAAGAGCGCATCGCGACCGACGCCGAGCAGGAACGACGGCGAGACGTGACGAATCAGATCCGTGGCTCGGAACGGGAACGCCAACCAAGTCCCATCCACCCGTACTCGCCCATTCCGCTCCCGGACCTGCAGATCATCGCCGAGCAATTCCTCGAGCATCGATCGAACCGGAGCAGAGGCCGCCGGATGGAGCCGATGACTACCGTGATCGACCCGGATATCGGCCACATCGAAACTGGCGGCCATCCCGCCGATGTCGTCGTTCGACTCGAACAGCGCCACCCGCCAGCCCCGCCGACCGGCTGCAACCGCGGCCGTGAGTCCAGCCGGACCGCCGCCAACGATCACGACGTCGAAATCGGTCACGTGATCGGTACGAGAACCTGCCAGTGGCCTGGCGTGAGCGTGACCTCGCCCCGCATGCCGACGGAGAAGGGATGGAGGTGCGAACCCGAGGCCAGCACCTGGATGCCGCCCGGCAACTCGATCCGGTACCCCCAGGTCGTCCCCCGGAACTCGGCACCCACGATGCAGGCTCCGCCGACGGCGGACTCGGTGAACGTCACGTCGTCGGGTCGAAGCATGGCTTGCATCTCGGACGAGACATCCCGGCCGACGTCGGTCGTGTCCACCGGTCCGAGCAGCGTGCGGGCCCCGCCCGCATCCGACGTGATCGGCAGCAGGTTCACCTCACCCATGAACCGGGCCACGAACGAGTTGGCCGGCGAATGGTAGACCGAGACCGGATCGGCCAACTGCTCGATGCGGCCGGACCGCATCACGGCGATACGGTCGCCGGTCGCCAACGCCTCCTCCTGATCGTGGGTGACGAACACGCCTGGCGTTCCCGTGATCTCCAGCGCGGCCGTCACCGACGCTCGCAGCTGGGAGCGGAGGTTGGAGTCGAGGCTGGCGAAGGGTTCATCGAGCAACATCAACGCCGGTCTCGGCGCCAAGGCGCGGGCCAGAGCGACACGCTGACGCTCTCCTCCGGAGAGCTCGTGGGGAAAGCGCTCGCCATAGCCCACGAGATCGACGACCTCGAGCATCTCGGCCACGCGACCGTTGGTGTCGCGCCGTGAGGCGTCCCGCACGCCGAAAGCGATGTTCTCGGCGACCCGCAGATGCGGAAACAGCGCGTGATCCTGGAAGACCAGCCCGATCCGTCGATGCTCGGGTGGCACATGACGGGTGCCGTCGTCGACGACCAGACCTCCGAGCCGGAGGCGACCGTGGTCCGCTCGCACCAGACCGGCGATCGTTCGAAGCAGGGTCGACTTGCCACACCCACTCGGTCCGACCAGGGCCAACAGCTCGGTCGCCCCCAACGAGAACGAGACGTCGTCGAGCGCCAGCACGTTGCCGAAACGCTTGGTGACGTTGTCGACGACCAGCGCCGAGGGCGCGGCATCAGACGAACTCATCGGTTCTCCCTCCCCAGGTTCCGATGGTGGCCGCTTCGGCCGGTCCTTCGGGGGCCGAGGACATCCTCAGCTGACGAGACAACAGGCCGACCGGAACCAGGGCGACGACGATGATGGCCAAGGCCGGCAGCGCCGCTTGTTCGTAACGTGACTCCGATGCCAACAGGTACGTCCACACCGACAGGGTGTCGAAACCGAAGGGCCGAAGCAACAGGACGATCGGCAATTCTTTCAGTGCATCGACCGCGACCAGAACCAGTGCGGTGACGATGCTCGTACGTGACAACGGCAGGTGAACCGATCGAACGATCTCCATCGGGCGGGCTCCGAGACTGCGAGCCGAGATCGTGACCTCCTCCGACACCTGACCCAGTCCGGCTTCGGTCGCGTTCAGCCCGGGGGCCAGGAAGCGCACGACGTAGGCGTAGGCCAGCCCCAGGAACGAGCCGGTGGCGATGACCCCGGGGAGGCCGGTGCCGAGATGGCCCAGCAGCCCGTCCACGGCCACCAGCATCAGCAGCACGCCGATGGCCACGACCGGTCCCGGCACCGCGTAGCCAACGGCGGTGAGACGGGCCGCCAGGCGGGTGATCCGCGGCTGCCCGAAACGGGAGGCGTTGGTCACCACTACGGCGATGGCCGTACAGACAATGGCCGTCACACCGGCCAAGAGCAGCGAATGCTGGAGATAGCCGAGGAACCGAGAGAACAATGGCGTCCCTCGGGGGCCGACGGCTTCGGATGTTGCCCACCACACGAGCTGTGCCACCGGCGCCAGGAACGACAGCGTCAGCACCGCGAGACACACCGTCGTTGCGATCGCGGCCCGAGAACCGCGCAGCCGTTGGGGGGCGAATCCTGCGTCGGCTCCCGCCGCGGTTCCGTAGCGGGCCCGACCCCGCAACACCCGTTCGAGTCCGATGATCATCAGGGCGAAGGCAAGTACCAACGTGGCGATCTCGCTGGCGGCGTCACGGTCGAAGGTGCCCCGCCAGATACGGAAGACACCGACCGATACGGTGTCGACGCCGAAGTACTGGACGGTCGCGAAGTCGGTCAGCGTCTCCATCATGACGACTCCGGCGCCGGCAGCGAGCGCAGGCCGAAGCAACGGCAGCACGATCCGCCGGGCCGCTTCGATCGGTCCCGCTCCCAAGCTCCGGGCCACGTCATAGGCACCGTGGGCCTGATCTCGCAGTGCGGCCCGGGCAAGCAGATAGACGTAGGGGTACAGCACCAAGGTGAACACTGCGATCGCTCCGCCCATCGACTCGGTGTCGGGAAACCAGGCGTCGGCCCCGAACTGGTTCCGCCACCAGCCCTGGATCGGTCCGGTGAACCCGACGACCGAGACCGTCACGAAGCCGAGGACATAACTGGGCATGGCCAGCGGAGCGATCAACAGCCAACCGAAGAGCCGAGCTCCGGGGAACGTGTAGGCCGAGAGCAGCCAGGCCAACCCACTTCCCAGCAGCACCGTACCAAGGCTCACACCGACCAACAGGACCAGGGTCGAAACGATCTGGCCCGGTAGGCGGGTGTCCCACTGTTGTCGCCAGACCTCGGCGTTGGGGCGCAGGAGGCTCGTGGCCAGGAACAGGACCGGGATCACGACCAAGGCCGCGAACAGCAAGGAGGCGGACGGCCAACCCAGCCTGCTCACCTGGTCGCCGATACCCAGGTGGACTCGCTCGCGAGCCGTCGGGACAAGCTCGTGAGTCACCTCGGGCGTCGTCATCTCAGCCGTGGCCGATCACTCGTACCCAGCCTGGTCCATCAGACGAACCGCATCCGGATTGAGCCGGCCGAAGGTCGCGGCATCGAGATCATCCTGCAGGAAGCCCACCCCGAACCGATCAGCGATCAACGATTCGGGAGCGACCGTGGAGTTGATCGGATACTCGTGATTGGGATCGACCAGCGCATGTTGACCGTCGGTCGCCAGCCACTCCAGAAGCTGCTGGGCCAAGTCGGGATTGTCGGCATACCGGGTCACGCCACCACCGGAGATGTTCACGTGCGTCCCGCGTCCGTTGGGCGTTGCCGGGTCCTGGTTGGCCCACACCAACGCAACGGGCAAGTTCGGATCCTGCTCGTACG
This sequence comes from uncultured Acidimicrobiia bacterium, assembly GCA_937890445.1. Classification (GTDB taxonomy): domain Bacteria; phylum Actinomycetota; class Acidimicrobiia; order Acidimicrobiales; family SZUA-35; genus JAHECQ01. The sequence goes on from CALACD010000553.1 coordinate 8,743, forward strand.
AGCGAGCCAGGTAGTAGTGGTTGGCGATCCCGACATCACACAGGCCCGCCGCGATCGAATCGATGATCAACGTGTCGTTGGCGAGAATCTCGGCGTCGTCGGCCCAGCCCGAGACGATGCGCAAGGCCTCGCTCTCGCCATGATGGGCGATCATGCTCGCAACCAGGGATTGGGTGTAGACGTTCGAGGAGTTCCTCAGGCACAGTCGACCATCCCAGATCGGGTCCGCCAGTTCCTCGTAGGTGGTCGGTACCTGGTCGAGGGTCAGCACATCGCTGTTGTAGATGATCGTCCGAGCCCGCAGCGTGAGACCGAACCACAAGCTGTCGGGATCGCGGAAGTTGGCGGGAACGGCTTCGTCCAGGAGGGGGGAATCGAGCGGGGCGAACAACCCCTCGTCGGCTGCGATGGCGAGATTGCCTGCGTCGACGGTGAGGAAGACATCGGCTTGGGTCTCCTCCCCTTCGGCCGCGATTCGCTCTCGGAGTTCGACGTCGGTGCCGGGCAGGAAGGCAACCGAGATACCCGTCTCCTCGGCGAACTGGGTGAAGGCTGCTTCCAGGTCGTAGTGGCGCCCGGTATAGACCACGACCTCGGCATCCGCGTCCCCGCCGCAGGATGCGAGGAGGAACGAGCCCAGCGCCATGGCTCCCAGAATGACGACTCGGCGCAGCGACATGGATCTTCCTTCCAGCGTGTTCGTTCGTGTCCCGACCAGGACGACGGTGGGGCGCCCGTCAAGGGTAGGACGGACGATCAACCAATCCTAATCGTGCTTGCCGCTTTTTGTTCAGCATGCTTAACATGACGTCGATGAGCAGCGCCCACCTTCTCACCGGCGACGGTCACCGGCCGACCCGACCACGCGAGCTCGGTCCCGACGAGG
>CALACD010000554.1 GCA_937890445.1 uncultured Acidimicrobiia bacterium
CGTAGAAGGTCCGGGCCGAGAAGTCGATGAGGTGCGGCACCGAACGGAAGTGCTCGTCGAGCCACACGACCGAGGCGGCCGACGCGCCCACGTCGAACAGGCTGTTGCGCCGCACGTCGAGCAGTCGCCGCAACGACGAGTCGTCGACCCCTGCCTCGTCGAGGCAGCGATCGACATCGGCGTCGGCGACGAAGGACACGTGCCGCAGCTGCCTTGGGTCGCCGACGACCATGACCCGTTCGGCCCGGCAGAGCGCGCCGGCCGAGCGGAGCAGGTCGACCTGGCTGGCCTCGTCGATGATCACGAGGTCGAACAGGCCGGCGATGACGGGCAGGGTCCGCTCGATCTCGTCGAGCGTGCCGATCCACAACGGCAGCAGGTCGAGGAAGTCGTCGGTCTCGATGTCGGACAACAGGCTGGTGCGGCGCCCGACACCGGTGCGCAGCACGGTCGCGAGCGCGGCGACGCTCGACCGGGCGCGCCGACGTTGCAGACGACCGGTGTGGCGGCGCCGGACATCGACGAGCGCGGCCAGCGCGCTGCGCCACGCCTCGTCGGCCGCATCGAGCTCCTCCCACAGGGAGTCGAGGCTCGTGCCGCCGGTGGAGAGGGCGTGGTCGACGTCGCGTTCGGCCTGGGCCACCTCGAGTGCCCGGGCGATGCCGGCGAGGTCGACTTCGCGGCGGGCCCGGACGAGGCTCCGCAGCGAACGCTCGGCCCGCGACGCCCGGCGGCGACGGAACCACCCACCCTCCAGACGGGCGGCGTCGAGCAGTTCGTGGGCGGCGACGAGGTCCAGATCGGGCGCCAACACCCCCGGCGCGTCCGCGGTCAGTACGGCGAGGGTGTCTCGCCGGCGGAGCCCGTCGCTGAAGGCCGCTTCGCGCCGGAGCGCCGCGCGGATCGAATCCCGCAGGGCCGACATGCGCTCCCGTGTCCGGGCCTCGGCCGCAGCGGCCTCGTCGACCTGGCCGCCGGTCGGGGCCTGATGGCGCCCCGCCGACAGCCGATCGGCAATGCGTTGGCGATGCTCGGCCCGCCCGAATCGCAGGTACGGCACCGACGGATGGCGCTCGAGGAGCTCGCAGACGCTCTCGGCCGCGTGGTCGGACTGGGTCGCGATCAACACGCTCTGGCCGGCCGCCACGGCGTCGATCGCAGCTGCGGCGACCGTGTGGGTCTTGCCCGTCCCCGGTGGCCCGGAGACGACGCTGACGGGTTCGGTCCGGGACCGCTGCAGCGCGTCGCGCTGGCGGGCGTTGACCGGTAACGGCGATTCGAGCGGCTCGTAGGCCGCATCGGCGGCGGGCGGCGTGTCGTGCCCGTCGTCGCCGTTGCGCTCGTCGGGGTGGAGGCCGTAGATCCGGGCGAACGCCGTCTGCTCGACCCGCTCGCCGGCCCACCGGCTGATGCCACCGGCGACGGTGGTGGGCGCATGGCCTCCGGTCGCATACACGGCTGCGCCGACGCCGAGATACAGCACATCGTCCTCGTGGCGCGACCGCCGGGCGATCGCCGCTGCATGGTCGAGCGGGCTGCGACCCCGTTCGACCACCTCCGGCAGCTGCGTCATGCCCAGCGTCCGGCACCCTGCGAGCACCGGGGCCGTGTCGTAGCGCAGATAGCCCTCGAGCAGTCGGTCCTGATCCACCGCGTCCATGGCCTCGGCCAGGAACGGATGGATCTCTGGATCCGAGCGCCATTCGGGTTGGAACTCGCCGTCACCGGGCGCCTCATGGAGCCGGACCACGCGCGATACCGCGGGCAGCATCACCGGTTGCGAGGTCCCCTTGGCGTCGCGGCGGTGCCCGCACAGCCAGAGCCATCCGACCCGCAGCGATTGGCTGTGGGGATCGAGCCAGTCGATTGCACTGAGCCGTGCGAGTCCCTCGGCTCGGATCGGGGGGGCGAGGGCGTAGCGATAGAGGCCGCCACCCTCGCTCGTTCCCACCAGGAGATCCATGGTGACCTCCACGGTGGATTCGGCGACGCGTCGGGCCCTGGAGCGATCGAACAGGTCGGGCGGCGGCTGCTCGTCACCCCAAGCATGCAGATCGACGTCGCCGAGCCAGACGAAATCGCCGGGACGGGCGACGACGTCGAGCGTCGCCTCGGCCGACTCCTGCTGCGCAGGCGCGAGCGCCGCGAGATAGCGCAGGATCGACGAGGGGCTCACCACGGAGATCGACACTACTTGGAGGCGACGCTGACGGATCCGACCCGGCGGCTCCGGCGCCTGGTATCCCCACTCCGGTTCGCTGCGGCCCGATACGCGCACTGGGCTGCGCGGCATGCGCGAAGATTCCCCATCTGTGGGGAACCCGCCCGCCGCAACGAACGTCGAAGAGGCCATGAAGAAGATGCTCCTGCTCCCCATCCTGCTCCTCGCCCTGGTCGCGCTCGCCGCTGCATGCGGCGACGACGACACCGGCACCGCTCCGGGCCAAGCCGGCGACGGCGATCCCCTCGGTGACACCGAGTGGGTCCTCACCGACGCCGAGGTCGACGGCGAGCCCCTCGCCCTCCTCGACACCCACCCCATCACCCTGATGCGCACCGAGGACGGCATCGGCGGCATCTCCGCGTGCAACAACTACGGAGGCGGCATCACGATCGAAGGCTCGACCGTCACCATCGGCGACCTTCGCCAAACCCTCATGGCCTGCGAGCCGCAGGCACTGATGGACCTCGAGTCGGCCTACACCGCAGCCCTGGCCCGAGTCGACACAGCAACCGCCGACGGTGCAGGCCTCACTCTGTCGGGCGACGGCGTGACCCTCACCTTCGCAGCCCGAGCCCCCGAACCCGACGCCCCGCTGCTCGGGACCACCTGGATGCTCGACACCATCATCGCGAACGAGGCCGCCTCGACGGCCGTGGCCGGTGCTGATGGATCGATGACGATCGACACCGAGGGTCAGATCAACGGCACCACCGGATGCAACACCTTCATGGGCGAGATCGTCGTGGGCGACGATGCCTTCGAACCCGCAGCACTGGCGAGCACCCGCATGGCGTGCGAGCCCGACGTCATGAACCAGGAAGCCACCGTCCTGCGGGTGCTGTCGGAGGGGCCGTCGTGGTCGATCGAAGGTCCGGCGCTGACCCTCACCCTCGACGACGGTACGGGGCTCGTCTTCCGGGCAGGCTGACCCCGGCCGGCCTGCCCCGGCTGACGAGCCGGTTGGTATGGGCGAGCACGGGTGTCGCAGGTGGCCCATTCGTCGGAGCGCGACAGACGCCGAGGCTCAGCGGCGCCTCGCCGAGGCTCAGCGGCGCCTCGCCGAGGCCGCGCTGCAGCGGAGCGGCCGCGGCGCCAGACTGGTCCAATGGCACCTCCAGCGGATCCCCTGACCCCCATCGACGCGATTGCGGGGATCGTGCAGGGCACCCGCCGAGCGTACGAATCCGGACGCACCCGCACCCCGGAGTGGCGAGTCAGCACACTGCACGCCCTGCGCGCCGGGCTGATCGAACACGAGCGGGCGTTCGAATCGGCGCTGACCGCCGATCTCGGCAAGCCGGCGCTCGAGACGTTCGCCACCGAGATCGGCTTCACCCTCGCCGAGATCGATCACGCCCTGGCCAACCTCGGTGGCTGGATGGCGCCACGAAGGGTCCCGACACCGCTCACCCTCGAGCCCGGCAGCTCGCGCATCGTGGCCGAGCCGCTTGGCGTCGTCGCCGTCATCGCACCCTGGAACTACCCGGTGCAGCTCACCCTCGGCCCGGTGGTGGCAGCCGTTGCGGCCGGCAACGCGGTGGTGGCCAAGCCCAGCGAACTGACCCCCGAGGTCGACGCCGTGTTGGCCCGCCTGATCGCGGGCCTGGACGAGCCCGCCATCGCATCGGTGCACGGCGGCGTGGCCGAATCGACCGAGCTGTTGGCCCAGCGCTTCGACCACATCTTCTACACGGGCAACGGCCGGGTCGCCCGCGTGGTGATGCGGGCCGCCGCCGAACACCTCACCCCGGTGACGCTCGAACTCGGTGGCAAGAGCCCGGCCATCGTCAGCCGCCACGCGAACGTCGGGGTCGCCGCCAAGCGGATCGCCTGGGGCAAGTTCCTCAACGCCGGTCAGACCTGCATCGCTCCCGATCACGTCCTGGTCGAGACCACGGTCCACGACCAGCTGGTGACCGCACT
>CALACD010000555.1 GCA_937890445.1 uncultured Acidimicrobiia bacterium
GAAGCACTCATACAATCCGCATAGGAATCTGCCTCATCCCCCTTGACACGTTCCGCCGTCTTGGCGAGCAAGAACCCGGCGAGGCCGGCCACGTTGATCTCCGCCCGTTGCTCAACCCCACCGATCCGCGCCTTCAGCTGGCGCACCTCGACGTCGCGAGCGGCAAACCCGGTACCACGAAGGTTGGCGGCACCGAGCCGATCACAGCCATCGAAGGCCACCGTGACACCCGCTGGCTGGTCGTCAAGATCAGCCAGCAGCTCGAACTTGACCAACATCCTCGGCGTCTCGTCCTCGGTGACCCACCGCCAGATGCGTTGCTCATCGGGCTCGAACTCTGCGTTGCGCAATGCCTGCTCAAGCCGGGCCATGTTGACCGACCCGCATGCGATCTCGAGGTCGACCTGGACGTCAACATCAGTAGTTCCGGCATGCACCATCGGACTGGCCGAACACAGCAGCTCGGGGACAAGCCCACCGAGTACAACGAACTCCGGGCGACTTCCGTAGTGGTGGACGACTCGGATCAGTGCGCTCTCTGCGGCTCGGCGTGCCGCTCGGCTCCGTTCGGGTTCAATCGCCATGACGTACCTCACGCAGATGCTCGGCAGCATCCTCGCCCCGTACGCCGGTCGAGCGCAGGTCGACGAACACACGCGGCCACGGGGCGACCCACAAGCCGTCACGTTGTTCGGCAAGCCGGTGGATCAGAACGGTTGGTGGCGTCTGCAATATCAAGCGGCCCGCCTCCATGGGCCGCAATCCGATCGCACGAGCAGCCGCGTCCAGACCAGCCACAGTTGACGTGTCGATGTAGACCTCGACGGAGGTGACATTGGTGATCAGCGGAGCAAGTACCGACGCTGCCGCCAAGGAAGTGGCAGCCCATCCGACCTCAGCGCCGTCCCATGCCCGACCGGCTTCAATCAGACCCGCGATCGGATCCTGCCAAGCAACGCCAACACTCAGGGACGCTCCACCCTGGCGAGCTGAGGCAGCGTCGGCGTAGGCGTCGAGCAACCGATCCTGATCGACGACACTCCGAGCCGAGCCGGGACCCCGCGAGGTCTCCGATCCGAGTAGTCCATTGTCAGCGAGGAATCGCAGTCCGTTCGTGCAGCTTCCGGCAGACAAGCCGGACGCAGTCTGGACCGCCGAGACCGTCGCCGAAACACCACAGAGCAGTGCTTCCGCTATGGCTTCGACCGATGCTGTCCACTTGGCAGGCCGATCCGGCACAGCAGAAGGTTGACCCGTTCGAGATACCACGACGGTGCCGAGGGCGATCTCAGCCGCGCCGGTTTCGTCGACCCACCCGAACCCCGCTTCGGACAACTCTGAGCGTGCCCCGGCGCTCAGCTCTCGGGCAACGACAATCACGCGCTCCGGGTCACAGCCCTCGGCGAGGAAGCTTCGAGCGTCGTTGAGTTGCCCAGCGCCGATCCAACGAACCTGCACCGGCTGACCCGCGACCCGAAGTGTGCCGGCTGCGCCAGCCTCAACTTCGGCTGCGCGAGGTAGAACAGCTCGAAGCGCCTCTTGAGCACGCTCTCGCCCTCGGATTTTGGTCTTGGAAGCCATCACCTATACCTCACTTGAAGATCATACCTCACAATAAACATGAGGTATACCATCTTGTTGAGGTATGGTCCCGGCTCCACTCGAAGCCTGATCGGTACGAGGTAGCGTCGAGACCAGGCGTGGAGTTGCACGTCGAGACCCCTGCTACCCGAGTGCCAACCAACGTAGATCCAGCGAACGTCACGCAGCGCGCGAGATCCCTGAACCGCCCGGCGTGCCCCATACGTGCCCACACCGACGTCCAAAGAGGTCTGAAGAGCGGTAGGTCCGGGGATCGACGCCCTGCCCGACCACGAGCAGTATCCTTTCGAATCAGCATCCGGCGGTCGGCCTGTGCCAAACCCCACTCAGCGTGGCCAAATCCGTGGAGCAGGCTTCGAGCGGTTCCTCTGGCAGCCCTCTGCGTTCGGCGGCCTCGGGCACTTGGTCCAAACCGTTACTCAGCATCGGTCCAAACCGTTACTCAGTATTGGTCCAAAGCGATAGTGGTGGTAGGGTTGGGCCGGTGATTCCGACCGAACCAGAGTCGACGTATCGACCGCGACTTGCCGACTCGTTCATCGAACGCCTGATCGCACAGTTCCCTGCCGTGCTGGTGAACGGTCCACGAGCGGCCGGCAAGACGACCACTGCACGACGCCACGCGGCCAGCGTCGTCCGGCTCGATTCCGAAGCGCAAGCCGCAGCGTTCCGAGCCGATCCAGATGCAGCATTGCGGGGTCGAGAGGAACCGGTGTTACTCGACGAGTGGCAGGAAGTCCCTGGCGTGCTCGGAGCAGTGAAACGCGCCGTCGACGACGGCCCCCGACCCGGACGTTTCATCCTCACCGGCAGCATCCGGGCCGACCTCGAACAACAAATGTGGCCGGGGACCGGCCGACTCGTCCGAGCTCACATGTACGGGTTGACGGAACGGGAATTTCTCGGTCTCGGTGCCACACCGAGTGCGCCATTTCTCGAACGACTCGCAACCAACGACCTCGACACGCTGCCCCTGCCCGACACCAGACCAGACCTACGCGACTACGTCGGCGCCGCCTTGCGAGGCGGCTTTCCCGGACTCGTGCTCAGCGAGGGCGACGAGATGCGCGACGTATGGATCGAAAGCTACCTCGACCAACTCCTCACCCGAGATGGGAACGCCCTCGTAGCCTCCCGCGACCAGCACAAGCTCGGCCGCTACTTCGAAGCCATCGCCGCCAACTCCGCCGGGATCCCCGAACACAAGACGCTCTTCGATGCTGCCGGCATCAACCGCATCACCGCCGACATCTACGACGAGCTCCTGGCCCGGCTCTTTGTCACTGAATCGGTACCCGCCTGGGCAAGCAACCGACTCGACCGGCTGACCAAGTCAGCGAAACGCTACGTCGTCGACGGAGCGCTCATGGCAGCAGCGCTCAACGCAACCGTCGACACAGTCCTGGCCGACAGCGACCTCCTCGGACGGACCATTGACACCCTCGTGATGGCGCAGCTTCGAGCCGAGGTCGCACTCTCCACCAAACGACAGCGGATCCACCATCTTCGAACCAAAGGAGGCAGAGAGGAGATCGACATCATCGCCGAGCTGCCCGGAGGCAAGCTGATCGCAATCGAGATCAAGGGCTCTGCCGCCCCGACCCACAAAGACGCCCGACACCTGCGCTGGCTTCGCGACCGCCTGCCAGACCGATTTCTCGTCGGCGCGATACTGCACACGGGGCCAGACTCGTTTCGACTCGATGACGACATCGTCGCCGTGCCGATCTGTGCCATGTGGGGGTGAATGTCACGCAGCGCGCGAGACCGCCGAAGCCGCTGGCGTGCCCTATACGTGCCCACACCAACGGCCAAACAGGGTCACTGGCGGTCAACAACGGTCACCACGAAATAGTCCCCCACCAGGGTTTTCAATGGTTTTCGCAGGTAGCGGGATTAGGCAAAGATCATCTGAAAAGCGGTAGGTCACCGGATCGACGCCGGTCCCGACCACAGGAAGTAGAAGAAGACGAGGTCAGAGTTCACCGGGCTCTGACCTCGTCTCGTTTTCTCTCCTTGCTCGGCGAAGGCAGACTGCGAGGGTTCGCCAAGAGGTTGGCGGCGAGCGAGGCCGGGCAAGCGGACGGACGTCGGTGGGCGGTGCTCGTGGCCCGGTCCATGACGAAGGATTCGATCGATGATCACCATCCAGCAACTTCTCGAAGAGTATGAAACTGCACTGGGTTACACGAACCTCCTGTGGCTCGACCTCGACGCCGATCAGGTCTCGTGGCGACCGAGCGACGAATCGAGCGCCATTGGGTGGCACCTTGGTCACCAGGCCGCCGTCGCCCACTTCATGGTTCGCAACCTCACGGCAGCCGAACCGCCGATCGATCGTGAGCTCGACGCATTGATGGACAGCGCCACCGCCGAACGGAACCGGGGCGACCTGCCGACTCTGGACCGTCTCGGCAACTACCGACGCACCGCAGCCGAACGAGTCCGCGTTCGGGTCCGAGCCATCGACGAGGGAAACGTGGGGGCTCCCGCCCAACTCCGGCACATCGCCGCCACCATGCTCACTGCGATCATCAATCACGAGTATCAACACAGCAAATGGATCAGTGAGGTTCGCAGCCAACGGTTCGGGCTGTTGATCCCCCCGGCCCCGGCCTCGCCCAATCTGATCGAACTCGACGGTTACACGCTCATTGGTTGACGCTTTCGGCCTCGACGAACGTGCTCAAGATCCCCCGGCAACCCGTCCCCGAGACAGCTCCATCACCAGTTGACCTCGTCAGCCAGGTAGGCGGGATCGCCGGTGACGAGATAGCGCAGCCGGCACGCCATGATGTGGGTGTGATCGCCGATTCGATCCAACGACCGGCCGATGGCAACTGCGGCCAGGGCAACCCGGACCGCATCGGGGCCGTCCAGATCGAGGAGTCGTTGCACGAGCGGATCAGCGAAGAGGTCGAGGGCGTCGACGACATCGAGTTCATCGAGGGGCTCGATCGAGTTGGCCGACCATGCCTCCCGCACCGCCTCGAACCGTCGCACGACGTTGTCGGCCAGTTGCAGGAGCACCTCGTAGACCGGACGATGACTGGCGACCACCGGTTGGTCCTCGACCGCCTTCGCGACCCGGATCGCCAGATCGCCGATGCGTTCCAACTCGTGCAGCACCCGAATGACCGACACCACCAGTCGGAGATCGCTGGCCACGGGTGCCTCTCGGGCCAACAACTGGTAACAGAGCTCGGTCAGCGAGACGTGCATCTCGTCGATGGCATCATCGGCCGCGATGATCGCCCGGGCAACGTCCGGATCACCGGTGGCGACCACCTCACGGGCCCGGTGGACGGCATCCTCGACGAGGATGGTCATCACCTCGACCTGAAGCCGAAGCCCGTCGAGTTCATCAGCGAAGCCGGCGCGAGCTGTCACTGTCACACCTTGCTCCCGCCCGAACGACCCGGCTGATCAGCCGTACCGACCGGGCAACGACGAAGAGCGCCATAGCGATGACAGCGCCCACCAGCGCTGCAATCAACACACAGGCGATGGTGGTGGCCAGTACGGGGCGGACGAACCGGCACCGACCAAGGTGTCGGACAGATCGGCCGCATCATCGGCGCTGCCACTGCCGCATCCTGCAGCAACCGTCGAGAGTGGTAGCAAGTCAGCGAGTTGGCGCCTGGCGCTCATTGGAAGTGTTCACAGTGAGTCTCTCCTCATTCCGTGTTGATGCCAATCAGCCCATAGGGCTGGTTCGGTCCGTACCGTACGGAGGCCTTCTTGCATGCAGGTAGAAGTCGAGTGAACTCGTTCCTCCATCAAAGTGAACAACAGGTGAACTGGATCGTCGAGATGATTCTCGTCTCGTTCAACGATCTGCTCGTCGACCAGATTCCAGATACGACGAAGAGAGGGAAAGGCAAATCGCCGTTCATATGTTGAAGTAGCCAGCCGGAACTGGTTCACTTCGATGATATGACGTCGCCGAAATCAGCCCCCATGTCCATCGCCCACAAGGAAGCCCTAGCTGCAGGCAGAAGGCAGGGAAAGGCCGTGCGATCCTACCTCGAAGCGCTCGAGTCGACGAAGCCCAAGAGAGGACGAAAACGCACCGCTGATTCCATCCGGAAACGGCTGGAAAAGATACAGATCGACTTTGACGAGGCCGACGCGTTGAAGCGTCTGGAGCTGACGCAAGAAAAGCTTGACCTACTGCAGGAACTCGAGCAGATGGACACACAGATCGACATGAGCCAATTGGAAGAAGAGTTTGTTGCAGTTGCCGCTGACTACGCCGCACGCAAGGGCATCTCCTATCTCGCCTTTCGGGACATCGGGGTCGACGCCAGCGTGTTGCGACGGGCTGGCATCACCCGCGCCAACACAGGTAATCGCAACTAGAGCGATGTCCGGTGGAGGCAGCGGCGAATCGCCGAGCTAGTGCTCTGGCCATGATCCTGCGTCGGGGGTGGTGTCCACCGTTTGGTGGGTG
>CALACD010000556.1 GCA_937890445.1 uncultured Acidimicrobiia bacterium
GACAGCATCGGACAGGACAGGATCGGACAGGACAGCATCGGACAGGACAGGATCGGACAGGACAGGATCGGCGATGGCAGATGCCTCTTCGAAGGAGATCGCTTCGAACGACCTCCCGTCGGGACCCGACTGCTCGGCTACGACCTGCTCCCCAGGAGCCACGGAGCGGCCCATCGCGGATTCTCCGTCGAGTTCGCCGAGACGAGCGGTGGCGGCCTGAACCGCATCATCGAGACGACCCGACGCACTGTTGGTCTCGACGAAGGCAGCGTCGACACCGTCGAGCTCCGACGCGATCGACCGTGTCGCCGAATCGAGGGCGGACCGAGTGCCACGAATCCGATCGTGGGCGACCTCGAGCTGAGATGCCAGCAGATCTCGTTCGGCCTCGATTCGACCCAGTTGGCCGGCAAGGTCGTCGAACAGGCGTCGACGGTCGGTGAGCGAGGAAGCCTCGACGGCCCGAAGCTCCTCCAGCTCGCGCTCGACGGCACCTCGCTGCTCGGCCAGCACTCGCAACTCGACCTGGACGTCTTGCCACTTGGTGGAGACGCGTTCGAGTTCTCCCTCCAGATCGACACGAGCCTGCTCGGCCACGGCCACCCGATCGGCGAGGTCATCGCGTTCGGCACGGACGATTGCCATCTGCTCGACGGCAGCGTCACGTGCACCGCCAAGGGCATCGAGTTGCTGTTGCATATCGACCCGGTCGACCTCGGCCTGACGGGCGGTCCGAGCCAGACTCTCGAGCTCGGCCTCTGCGGTCGCGAGCGTCCGACTGACATCGGCCTGACGATCCGACTCCTCGTTCAGCCGGGAACGAGCCTGGTCGAGCTCGGCCCGAACGGAGTGAAGCTCCTCCTCCATCCGGCGCTGCTCGCGCTCGGCATGTTCCCGATCCTGTCGGGCTTGCGCGAGTTCCGCCTGCACGGCCTCCATCCGGTGGCTCAACGCGTTCGATTCCGCTCGTCGCTCCCCGACCTCGGTCTCGAGATGCTCGACCGAGGACCCCACGTTCTGACGTTCCTCGGCCAGACGATCGACGAGACTACGCAAACTGGCCAGCTCGCTCTGGATGCTGTCGTGTGTCGCACCGCCCCCGGTCACGGCCGTAGGTCCGGCATCCGGGGCGGTCGACAACGGACCCGACGATGCCGGAGGAGCCGGAGGAGGCGGCGGTGCCATGCCGGCGTCGATGGTCGAGATGGTCGGTGGCGCGGGCGGGGGCACCATCGGTGCCGGAGAAATCGCGGCGGAGGCGTCGCGGTGGACGACGCCTCGTTCGGCAGCCACGACGGGAGGCGGCGCCACGAAGGTCGTCGGAGCAGGAGTCGGCGTGGCCATGATGGTGGCAGCCCCCCGTCCCGTCAGGGCGCTGAAGCTGGCTTCCCATCCGTCGGGACGCTGGAGCCACAGGTAGCCGGCCCGGCCAACTCGGGCCTCGGTTGCCTGGGCCGCGACTCGTTGACGGAACTGCGGATCGGAATCGATCACTCGCTGGGCCACGCTCATGGCCCGGCGAGGCAACTGAGCCACATACAGAAAGCTTCGCATCGATGCCGGAGGGTCGATCGGCGGGCTCGCCTCGACTCCTTGCCTCGCGACCTCGAATGCCAACTCGCACGCATCAGCCAGCGGCTCTGTACCCATGTGATTACTCCTCTTGGTCAATACGGATCACGTCGTTGCCGTGTCCACACCATCGACACAAGATTCCATCGACCGTTTCCGACAGAATTTCAGTCTGTTCGATCTCGAGCGTTCCGCCGACGGTGAAATGGTGGAACTCGCGGGTGCTCCGCGTGACCTCCACGTCGAAACGCGTGAGGTTCCCGCAGGCCGTACACCGATAGCGCTTTTGCTCCATGTGGCCCAGGCTAGTGGTCGCCCGGCGGGCAACCGGGTGCCCCGAGTTCACGATTCGCCAGCGGCCAGGATCACGTCCTTGACTTCGAACACTTGTTCGACTCCAATGCACAGCGTGACGAGGCAAACACCTACCGCGCTGACCCAGCGTTCCTTCGACGACCTGGGGACACCACTGGCAGAGGTCACGTTCTGTGTCCTCGACTTCGAAACCACGGGTGGCAACGCCGAGACCTGCTTCATCACCGAAGTCGGAGCGGTGAAGGTTCGAGGAGGCGAAGTACTGGGCACGTTCCAAACACTGGTGAACCCGGGATGCGCCATCCCACCCAACATCGTGCTGATGACAGGCTTGACCGATCGGATGGTCGGCCGGGCCCCCAGCATCGACGCCGTACTCCCCTCGTTGCTCGAGTTCATCGGCGGCAGCGTCATCGTCGGCCACAACGTGCGCTTCGACCTGGGATTTCTCCAAGCAGCCAGTCGACGCTGGGGAGGCCCCTGGCTCGGCAACCAACATCTGGACACGTTGCAGCTGGCGCGCCGCCTCCTCGTCGACGAGGTCCCGAACTTCAAGCTCGGCGAGTTGGCTCGCAGGCTGCGACTACCCCACCAACCCACGCATCGAGCCCTCGACGACGCCTGGGCCACAACCGACCTGTTGCACTACCTGATCGAACGGAGCGCGTCGTGGGGAGTCACCGGCCTCGACGATCTCGTTGCACTACCGACGATCACGGGGCACCCACAATGGCGGAAGCTGGCCCTGACCAAGCCGCTCCCCCGACGACCGGGCGTCTACCAGTTCCGGGGGTCCGACGGCGGCATTCTGTACATCGGCAAGGCCACCGATCTACGAAGTCGGGTCCGCAGCTACTTCTCGTCAGATCGCCGCAAGAAGGTCGCCCAATTGTTGCGCGAGACCCACGACATCACCTTTCAGATCTGCGGTTCCAGCCTCGAGGCCGAACTCATCGAACTTCGACAGATCCAAGCCGAGCAACCGCGGTTCAACCGACGGGGCCGACGTGCCGTCCGCCCGGTCTACGTTCGCCTCACCGACGAACGGTTCCCTCGCCTGTCGATCGTCCGATCCCGAGCAGCCGACGACGTGGTGATCGGACCGCTCACGTCGAGACGTCAGGCCGAGACCATCGTCGATGCCATCCACGCTGCCGTGCCGCTTCGGCGATGCACGGCCCGGGTCAGCCAACGGGCCTCGATCCCGGTTGCGACGGTTTGCACCGCGCAACAACTGGGGGTTGCCCGGTGCCCGTGCAGCGGGGCGACATCGGTGGCGGACTACGACCGGGTCGTGGCCATCGCTCGGCGAGCCATGCAGGGCGAACCCGAACTCGTCACCGACCCGCTCGAACGGAAGATGCGGGCGCTGGCTGCCGAGGAGCGGTTCGAAGAAGCCGCTGCGATGCGCAACCGAGCCACCGAGTTCGTGGCCGCCGTGGCCCGCCAACGCCGACTGACGATGCTGGATCATGTGGAACGGCTGGTGGTCGAAACCGACAGTGGTCATCGCATCGAACTGGGGGGTGATGGTCCGATCCACCTGCACAGGCACGCGTCACCCGACGGGCCCTCGCCCGAATCGTCGTGGGACGAGATCCTGTGTATCGCCCGATGGCTCGATCGGCATGCAGCCGACGTGCGACTCATCCGTGCTGACGGTCAGTTGTCGTCGACGATTCCCGCTCTCCCCGACTACACACCGCGTTGAGTGGGGGCGAACGCCCCTCAGAAGCTACGACTGACGTCGACGAGCTCAGCAACCTTGGCCCTGACCTGGCCCGAGTCGATGGCATCGGCGGCCAGACGGATACCGCTTGCGAGATCAGGAGCAATTCCTGCCACGACCAGGGACGCTCCCGCGTTGAGGACGACGATGTCACGTCGCGGTCCGTGCTCGGTGCCGTCGAGGAGGCGGTGGAAGATGGCGACGTTGTCGGCCGCCGTCCCGCCCGAGAGCGCGTCCATCGACGTCGGAGGAGTGATGCCCAGGAACCGAAGGTCGATCTCGAGACGCTCGACACCGGCCGGCGACACATCGAAGATCACCGAGGGGCCATGCGTACTGATCTCGTCGAGCCCTCCGGCCCCGGTCACGACCCAGGCCCGCAGCGAGCCCATGGCCGAGCACACCTCGGCCATCAGGCTGGCCGAGGACTCGTTCGACGTGCCGATCAGCTGTCGCTTCACCCGCCCGGGGTGGGCCAGCGGCCCGAGCACGTTGAAGACGGTGGGGATTCCGAGTTGGGTTCGAACCGGAGCCACATGACGCATGGCGGGATGAAAGATGCGGGCCAACGCGAAACCAATGCCGGTCTGTTCGACACAGGCCTGCAGCTGGAGGGCATCGAGATCAACGTTGACGCCGAGTTCGCTGAGGAAGTCGAACGAGCCGGAGGTCGACGACGCCCGATAATTCCCGTGCTTGCAGACCGTGGCTCCGGCTCCGGCTGCGACGAACGACGCCATGGTCGATACGTTGAGCGCATGTTTGCGGCGGTGCGGTGAGCCGCCGGTCCCGACGATGTCGATGGCATCATCGGGCACCTGGAGCGGATGGGCAGCGTCGAGCATTGCGCCGGCCAGCCCCCGCATCTCGGACACCGATTCTCCCTTGAGCCGCAGGGCGACGATGAGCCCGGCGATCTGGGCATCGGTCGCGGCCCCGGCCAGGATCTCCCCCATGGCAGCCCGGGCCCCGGCCTCGGTCAGGTCTCGCCCCGAGCTCACCTCGCCCAGAACTCCCGGCCATCCGCCGAAGGGATCCAGACCGGACGACTGGGCTTCGTTCTTCGTTGCTTCGCTCACCTCCGCAACCTAGCGGGCCCCCGCCTGCAGCCCGAACGATTGGCCAGATCCTCGTCGAATGGTGGCGTCGTCGGCAGCCACGATCGCGCCCGACTCGATCTAGAGGGGTTCGAGCCCGTCGAGCCCTTGGCTGAAACGAGCCGCATGGCTCTTCTCGGCCCGGGCCAAGGTCTCGAACCACTCGGCGATCTCATCGAAACCCTCATCTCGGGCCACTCGCGAGAAGCCCGGGTACATCTCGGTGTATTCGTACGTCTCTCCGACAATGGCCGAGCGGAGGTTCTCCTCGGTCGAGCCGACCGGTTCACCGGTCACGGGATCGCCGATGTCGGACAGGAAATCCACATGGCCGAACGCATGTCCGGTCTCGCTCTCGGCAACGGAACGAAACAACGCGGCGACCTCGGGGTAGCCCTCGATATCGGCCTTCTGGGCAAAATAGAGGTAGCGGCGATTGGCCTGGCTCTCGATGGCGAACGCCTGCTTGAGGTGGGCTTCGGTCTGACTTCCCTCGAGGGACATGGTGATACTCCCTTGCTGAGCCCCGGAGGATACTCTGATCTGGTGCCTGCTCTCGATTGGCCGGTCGTCCGAACCGGCGCCACCGCTGGATTGCTGCTCGTCATTCCCGCCGCGGTCATCAGTGCCGTGCTGATCGACAACAACGACGGCTCACGCTGGGCTCCCCTGTTCGAGATCATTGTGATCTTCGGTTTCGTGATTGCCGGTTGGGGAGCCGGGTCTCGACGCTCGGATACCCCGATGATGCATGGTGCGGCCGCCGCCGTGTTGTGTTACGCGGTCGTGCAAGTGTTCGGCCTGATCCGACGATTGAGCCAGGGGGCCGACATCAACGTGCTGACCTATCCCATCCAGGCCATGTTGGCGGCGACCTTCGGCGTCGCTGGTGCCGTGTTCGCCGATTGGTATCGCCGCAAGGGACTACGTGTTTCGTCCGACATTTCCTCGGACTGATCATCTCGGGGGCTACGCTCGGCCGCTGGGTGAGTTGGCCGGATGGCCGCGGCCACGAGTTCGCTCGTGTGTTGAGGAAGGTCGGGGCTCCACAGGACAGGATGCTGGCTAACGGCCAGTCGGGGTGACTCGCAGGAAAGTGCCACAGAAAACAGACCGCCGATGGGCCGGGCAACCGGCCACAGGTGAGGGTGAAACGGTGCGGTAAGAGCGCACCAGCGTTCGGGGTGACTCGAGCGGCTCGGTAAACCCCATCCGGAGCAAGGTCAGACGAGAGCATGGGCGGTCCGTCCCCGGCTTCGGCCGGAACTCTCGGGTGGACCGCACAGATAGATGGTCATCGAACGGGACCCTGGCAACAGACCCGGGAACAGAACCCCGCCTACAGGCCGACTCACCCAACCCACCCGGCCCGATCCCGAACAGATTTGGTCCGTTGCGGATTGTGACAGCAGGTTCCGTGGTTAGCAGACGTCATGAGATTCTTACGGAACAACAAACCATTGGTCGGCCTCGGTGGCGTGGTGGGACTGGCCGTGGCGGCCTGGTTGGCGTTCGGCTTCTTCGGCGTTCAGGCCCTCTTCCTGGACCAGGAGGTCGACGAGGCAGACCCGTTCGCGCTCGAGACCACGGGGACTGTCACCGCTGCGCCCGAGACCTCGGGTGACATCGACGCCGAAGGCTCTGGAGACGGTGGAAACGAGAGCACGGGAACCGACGCGGCCGTACCCACCGGAACCGAGGGCAGCAACACCCCTGCTGCACCAACAGTGACCGTCGAGAGCAGCGGCAGCTTCATCGGTTTGGACCACCCGGCCGCCGGGGACGTGACCATCAGTACCGACGGCACACAACGCTTCCTCCGCTTCGAGAACTTCGAGACCGACAATGGTCCTGACCTGTTCGTGTACCTCGTTGCCGGAGCCGGCGCCGAAGGAGACCCAGGGCTGTTCGACGACGACTTCGTGAACCTCGGCCCCTTGACCGGCAACATCGGCGATCAGAACTACGAGGTCGGACTCGACGTGGATCTCGATCGGTACACCACGGTCGTCATCTGGTGTGATCGGTTCAATTCCGCCTTCGGCGCTGCCGATCTCACCTGAGTCGGGGTCGACCTCAGCCTCTGGGCGGCTGATTGAACTCCAGGAGATTCCCCTCGGTGTCCTTGATGAAACACTGACGGGCACCGTTGGGAATGTCGATCGGGGTCGACACCTTGATCTCTTCGGACTCCAGACGGGCGATGGTCGCATCCAGATCAGTGACCCCGAAGGCGAAGTGTTGACCCGGGGCTCGGGTCGGATCGTCGCTCACGACCAGGTGCACCTCCTGCGCACCTGCTGCGAGCCAGATTCCCTCCACGGCCAGAGCCGGTCGGGGCAGGGTCTCGAGACCGAGCTTGTTGTGGTAGAAGTCGGATGCCCGTTCGAGGTCGGTGACATTGATCGACACATGTTGCACACCGGTGATCTGCATGCCGAGAGCATGCCACCTGGCTCCGAGATCCGTCGAGTGCTCAATCCATGGGAAGCCGGGCGAAGATCTCGACCTTGGCGTCCTCGAACTCTTCCTCGGTCATCTCACCCCGTTCACGGGCCTTGTGCACTTCCTCGATCATCTGGAGCAACTGCGGAGCCGTGAGCTCACCCTTGCCCTCGAACAACTTGTGGACCGGGGTGGACTCGACCTCTTCGACGACGACATCGGCATCGGATACTTCCGGAAAGGCACTGGGGGTCCCGCGGTTCGCCTGCTTGGCTGCCTTTTTGGCCGCCTTGGCCCGGTCTCGTTGAAGTTTCGCAAAACTCGATCGTTGCTTCGCCATGATGAGTTGCCTTTCTGAATCGTCGACGGCCACACACGACGCAACGCAACAACAAAGTGGCGGCAAATGCGGCGGCCGTACGGCGAGGCGTCTGGGGGTCGGCCTCGCTCACGTGCTCCCCCAGGCTACGCACTCCTGACCCCGAAGCAACGTGTGGACAGAAGGATGACTCAGGGGTATTCGTCTCACTGGTCCCGGCGAATCAGGGCCCTTGGGGCAACGTCACCCCCCGATCCGGTTAGCGTTGGCCCCCATGACCGTCCATCTCGCCAAATCTGCCATCGACCTCGGCATCGTCATCCGGGACAGCGACAAGTCGCTGTCCTTCTATCGGGACCTCCTCGGCTTCGAACACGTGGCCGACACTCCCATGTCGTTGGGCGGGGGCGGCACGATGCATCGTCTCCAGTGCGGCGACACCCTTCTCAAGCTCGCGAACCTCACCACCCCGCCCGCCGGCGACGGCAGCGGTGGCGTGACGGCCGCCAACGGTCTGCGCTACTTCACCATGATCGTCACCAATCTGGCCGAGATCATGGCCGAATGTGAGGCGGCCGGCGTTCCCATCGCGGTCGGCATCACCGAGGTTCGACCCGGGGTCACCATCGGCATGGTCGAGGACCCCGACGGCAACTGGGTGGAGTTCGTCCAGAACAGCCAGCCAGCCAGCTAGAGATGATCGGTCTGGTTGAACGTGTGCAGGGACGGGCCTCGGTCGGTGACGCCGATGCGAGTGATGGACGCCTGCGCAACGAAGCAACGCCACGAGACCTCGATGCCGACCCCGAGTGCCCAGGCCAGTGATGCCTTGATCGGGGACACGTGGGTCACAACGATCACATCACCCGAAGCGGCATCCGCGCACAGCTCGTCGAGCACGGCGCCCACTCGCTCCCCCAGCTCGCGGTGCGACTCGCCGTTCGGCGGCCGAAAGTCGGGATCGGACCGCCACACGGCCCACACCTCGTCCGACACCTCGGCCACCGGGGTCAGATCGAAATCGCCGTAGTCCATCTCGAGCAGACGATCGTCGGTTTCGGGGTGAGCAGCGAGAGCCTCAGCGGTCTGACGACAGCGAGCCAGCGGACTCGACACAACTCGAGCGCCGGGCGGCAACGCCGCCGCGATTCGGGCCGCTTGAGCCCGACCGACTTCATCCAGTTCGGGGTCAGCCCTGCCCAGGAGGAGGCCGCTGGCGTTGGCCTCGGTGCGGCCGTGACGCACCACGTAGAGCGTCATCGTCGTTCTCCGGTTTCCGATGGGTTCACTGCAGCACCTCACGATTCAGTTGGCCGGTGGAAACCAGTCGGGCCCGATTCTCCGAATTGTCGAGCCCATAGCGGCGATAGGCCCAGAACGCCGCCACCACTGCGACCCCCTCGAGACACAGTCCGACCACCCACGATCGGGAGAACTCGGGAATCTGTTCATCTCCGAACGACGAACCGAAGACAGGCCACCACAAGAGATCGCGGTTGGCCCAGGTCCCGTCGAGGACCAGGTGGAGCAGCATGCCGATCGGCACACCCAGAAGGCGACGACGTACCAGTCGCCGCCCCTGGGTGACCGCCATCACCACAGCCAACATCCCGGCCGCCCCCAACAGCGTGTGGGCCAGGCTCGGCCCGCCGGTCGCGGCTTCGAGCAGCGGCGCAGTTGCCCCCAGCGCCACCACCCGGTAGTCGACCATCGGGCTGCGAAACACCTCGGCCACGATGATCGGGGCCATGACCAGAAACCAGAGAAGCACCAGGAACTCAGCGGATGAGCAGGCGGCCACACTGGTCACAGGTGACCACTGCGTCGTCGGGGAGCTTCTTCACACGATCGAACGCCACTGCGGACAGGTCGAGATGGCAGCCGTCGCAGGTCGAACCGATCAACCGGGCCACCGCCACTCCGCCCAGGTCGGCTCGCAGGGACTCGTAGGCCGTCATCAGATCCGAGGGGACCAGAGCAGCGGCTTGGACTCGTTGGACTTCGGTCGCTGCCAACTCGGTCCGAACCTCATCGACAGCCACCGCCAACTCGGCTTCCTGCACGGTGACCTGAGATGCGGCGCCGTCACGCAAGGCGCCCGCAGCCTCGAACTCGGCGACGACCGGTTCCAACTGCTCCATGATCTCGAGCTCGTCGTCCTCGATTCCGGTCTGACGTTCCAGAAGCCCCTTGGCCTCCTCCTGCATGGCCAGAAGGTCCTTGGTAGCCGTGACCGAACCGTCGTAGAGACGAACCTCGATCTCTCGACGACGACCTTCGATGACCGCCACGTCGTCGGCCAACGCCTCGATCGCGCGGTCAAGCTCCTCCTTGCGGGCTGCGACCTCGTCCACGACGATCTGGTACTCCGACGTCTGGGCTCGCATCGCGTCGAGCTCGATCTGGAGGGGATGGTGCGATATCCGATGACGCAGTTGGTCGATCTTGGTATCGAGATCCTGGAGAACCAGCAGCTGTTCGTGTCCGGGAGCCGCCATCAGCCGTCCGAGCTCGGTGGGGCGGTCGCCGGCGGCGTCGTCGGCGCTGGTGGAGCCGTGGTCGGCGGCGCTGTGGGTGGCGGAGCCGTGGTACCGCCACCGCCATCGGCGTTGGGGGGCGTGATCGGATTGCCGTTCTCGTCGACCGGCACGGGGT
>CALACD010000557.1 GCA_937890445.1 uncultured Acidimicrobiia bacterium
GCCACCCGATCCTGGGACTCGGAACGACTGGCCCAAGTGTTCCGGGGTGCGACCACCGCGGACTTGCCGAGCCGCAACGCCATCGCCGGGATTGGTCAACCAACCCTGATCCTGGCCTGGACCGGCGACCCCACCCACCCCCAATCCACCGCCGTCGAGTTCACCGAACTGATCGCCGACAGCAAACTCCACCTGGCGTCGACGGCCGATGACCTGGCCCGGTGGACCGACCTCATCGCCGACTACGTGAACAACTTGGAGACCTGATGGGTACCTACCGAATCGTCGTGTTGACCAACCCTCGGGCGGGAATGGAGGAGGAATACCTCCATCACTACGAACACACCCATCTCGACGACGTGCTACGGACCACGCCCTATTCCTCGGCCCAATTGTTCAAGCTGGAAGCGCAGAAAGGGGCACCGGCCGCCCACGGCTACATGGCCGTGTACGAGACCGAGGCCGACAGCGCCGAGGACGCCATCGCCCAGATGGAAGCCAATCGCGACCAACGGGAGCAGAGCAAAGCCATCAATCGCCGTGACGCAGCCGTGTGGGTGTTCGCTCCGAACGGCAACGTGCACACCCGCACGGACTGAGCTTCCGACAGAGCCGGACCCAGTCGGACCGAGCACCATCCAACCTGGCCCCGCTCAGACCAGCCCGCTCAGACCAGATAGACCCGGAGGCCGGCGACGGCCACCTCGTCATCGCTGACGTAACAGTTCCGGGATTTGGCTGCTGCCAGCACTGCATCACGATCGGTGACCGTCACGTCGATGCCGCCCAGACCTTCACCTCGCCCGTCGGTCTCCTCGACGAAGCGCAACGTCGCGTTCTCCAGTCCGATCGTCGGCTGGCCGTCCGCGTCGGCACCCAGATCGATCTCGGCGATGTCGGCCCAACGCTGGGCCAGCCGCTGGGGGTCAGGGCTCTGGAGTTCGGCAGCCGCGATACCGCTGACCTGGTCGGTCCGTGTGTAGGGCTGCCAGTTCGGTCCGGCCGGCCACCACGGTCCCCCGACCTCGGCGCCGCCCTCCATCGTCATCTGGTCCATCTCGAAGAACGAACCGCCGGTATCGGCGGGATGGAGCTGAATGCCGTCGTGGCCCTGATCCGGGTAATGCAGGTCGAAGGCGATCCGGACCCCGAGCTCGTCGGCTCGAACCCGGCGCCGAGCGACGTCGTCGACCTGGGTGATGACCATGTACCCCGTGTCGCCAGCCCGGCGATCCCGGTACCGCCCACCGGCGGTGTTGTCGGCGATCGGTGTGACCACCTCGAGGAACTGCGTCCCGATCGGCCACAGCATGTTCTTGAGCCCGAACTGCTTCACCCCCGGATCGGTGAAGCAGGGTTCGACGCCGAGTACGGACCCGATGTCCAAACCGGTCCGGTGCAGGTCAGCGGCCACGACCGCTATCTGACGTAAGCGAATCCACATGTTGTTCCCCCTGGTTCACGGCCCTGTGTCGGACCTCGGCTCGTCGTCCCTACTTCTCGCCTACTTCTCTTCCCGCCTACTTCTCGATGACGGTGACCGGCACCGAGTACGTGCGCTCCAGCCGGCTGGGCAGGTCGAGACGGAACCACTTCGACAGCCCCGCGGCCTGGGTCGAGATGATGATCTCGTCGAAGCTCGAACGACCCATGACCTGGTTGATGGCCGAGAAGGGATCGGCTCCACCGATCTCGCTCGTCATCATCGAGCGATAGTCGCTCAGACGATCGACGAACGTGTCCAACCGCTCCTGGGCTCGCACCCGATCCCTCGCATGAGCTTCCTTCAGACCAACCAGATCCACCGTGGCGTAGCCCGAAACCGGATCGCCCGTCACCGCCCGAAGCCGTTGGGTCTCCCGTGACGGCGTTGCCGGCACCAGCAGGTGGAATTCGGCAGGTCCGGCCGCCACCCGCTCCGCCACCAGCGTCGGAATCACCTCACCGGCCAGGGTTTCGTTGGCGACGATCAGATACCGCTTGACAGAGATCTCGGGCTGACCGTCCACCGGATTGGGACGAGAACGGTCGACCCGGAACGCGACCTCGAGCTTGATCCGATAGCGAACGACGCCGCCGTCGGCGATC
>CALACD010000558.1 GCA_937890445.1 uncultured Acidimicrobiia bacterium
GGGAGCACCGAGGTGCGATCGGGCAGTTCACCAGCGCTCCTTCGGGGGCCGATGCTGTTGGTTGTCACTGGCCGGTGTCGTTGGAGATCCCGGTGGCTCCGGAATGGAGGTCTGGCTTCCATCTCGTGACGATGACGGCCCACGGGGTCGAGGACGGACGCGACACGGGCCACGCCTGTTTCGTGGTGGGGCGGAACCCGGCGCCGCAACCGAACCCAGCACCCAATCGGATGCTGGTGATCCTGGCCACCAACACGTGGAATGCCTACAACATCTGGGGCGGACGAAGCCTCTACACGGGCGGAAGTCAAGTGTCGTTCGAACGACCCTTCAGCCGCGGCACGCTGAGCCGGCCCGAAGTCGAGCGCGATGACCGCAAGGCCCGTCCGGTTCGATTCGGTGAGGAGGCAGATGTCGATGGCGAGATCTTCCAGGCCTACCGCTTCGCCAACGGCTATCCCTCGGCCATCGGCTCGACGGGCTGGTTCACCCACGAGCGTCGTTTCGTCGAGTGGGCCGAGCGAGCCGGCCATGCCATGGACTATGCAATCTCGGCCGACCTCGAGTCGGCGGGCACGCTCGAGGGCTACGAACTGGTGGTGAGCGTCGGGCACGACGAGTACTGGACCGGTGCCGCACGAGATGCCATCGACAACCACATCGCCGGTGGCGGAAATTTCGTGTCGATGTCCGGAAACACGATGTTCTGGCAGGTACGGCTGATCGAGCGAGCAGGCACGGGAGAAACCCGCGAGGGGCACATGGTCTGCCACAAGTACGGTGCGGTGACGGGTGACCCGGTGATGGCAGCCGGCGAGGCAGCCTCGGCCGAGATGAGCGGGCTGTGGTGTGACCCGATCGTCGGACGGCCGGAGTGGACCACGCTGGGGGCCGGCTCGGTGTTCGGTCTGTATCACCGTTTCGGCCGGGCGACGGCCCGCGGCGTCGGGGGCTTCAGCGTCTATCGACCGGACCACTGGATGTTGGCGGGCACCGATCTCGGCTACGGCGACGTGCTCGGCGCCGATCACGGCGTGGTGGGGTACGAGACCGTCGGCTGCCCACTGACCTTCGACGAGTTCCAGCTACCCGTGCTGCGACGGGATGCCCGCTTCGAGGACTTTCCCGACGAGCTCGAGATCGTGGGTTTCGCGCTGTCGAGCAATCTCGGGGTGGGGGAGTACCCGTCGTCCATCGCCGCGCTCAATGATCAGGGCGATCTGGAGTTCCTGGCCGAGCGTTTCTATGGCGATACCGGTGCCGACAACTTGGCGCGGGTACGGCACGGCAATGCCGTGATGTTGACGTGTCGGCCCTTCGGTCCCACCGGGGGAGAGGTCGTGACCATCGGGACCACCGACTGGGTGTTCGGCCTGGCCGATGACCCACGAGTCGGCCGCGTCACCTCCAACGTCCTGGACCGTTTCCTGACGGTCGGATGACTCCGTCGATTGCCGAACCCTCGATCACCCAACCCTCGCCTACGGGACCGTGATCATGCGGGCCAGCATCCGGCGGTAGGCGGAGCTCAGCCGGTCGACGCGCGTGTGGACCTCGGTCCGTAAGTCGAGGGGCAGGTCGTGGCTGGGATAGGCCTCGAGTACGGCCAGGTCTTCGTCGAGGACGAGGTCCTCGAACGCAAGGCTGTCCTCCATCAGGGCTGCGTCGCCACCGAAATCGTTCCGAGCCATCTGCTTGAACACCACGGTGGTCCGGTCCGTCTCGGGCAACACCGAGAACAGGATCGCCAGGGTCTTGCCGGTCAGGGGGAAGTGGAGCCGGATGAAGGCCGTCGTTGCCGGGCGGCACTCTTTGTAGAGGTCCTGGGGTTGGGCCAGCGGATGCTCACCGGTGGCCACCAGCGGATCGTCGTGGTTGCGGTACATCACGCGGTAGGTGGTCGACGCAACCCAATCCTCGTTGTCCACCTCCTGTGGTGGGATGTAGGGCTCGTCTTCGACCCCGAAGGTTCGCGTGTGCACCGTGGGCAGGTGGGCAGCGTCGAGGAAGTTGTCGCACAGCTGACCAGCCCCAGCCGTCGTGCGACGCGGTTCGTTCCATGCAGTGTCGAACGAGGGGTCGTCCCACTCCCAGAAATCAGGCAGTTCGCCGAGCGGTTCGGCGGGGGCCAGCCATACCAAGCCGAACCGCTCGGTGACCCCGAAGGGACGCTCGAGGCAGGCGCGAGGCGGGATGACCGCGTCGGGGCCCAGCGAGGGAATGGACGTGCAGATGCCGGCGGTGTCGAACTCCCACCCGTGGTACCCGCAGGCCAGTCGGACCGACCCATCCAGGGCCTGCTTCGTCGCGGCCAGCGTCAGCGGGGCCATGCGGTGTGGGCATCGATCGGCGAAGGCGACCAGCTCGCCGTCCATGCGCAGCACGACCCAGGCTCGGCCCAGGACGAGG
>CALACD010000559.1 GCA_937890445.1 uncultured Acidimicrobiia bacterium
GTTGGCCGGTACCCGGGTCGACGGCAGCTATCGAATGCGCACCACGGCAGGCGAGAACATCGCCCAGATGTGTGGCATCTCGACGTTCTGCGAGCACACCGTGGTCGACGTGGCGTCGGCGGTGAAGATCGCCGGCGACCTTCCGTTGGAGAAGGCGTGCCTGGTCGGCTGCGGCGTGGGCACCGGCTGGGGATCAGCCGTGAACTCGGCCGAGGTGAAGCCAGGGCAGACCGTGATCGTGATGGGCCTGGGTGGCATCGGCATCAACGCCGTTCAGGGGGCCAGTCACGCCGGCGCAACCCGGATCATTGCGGTCGACCCGGTCGACATGAAGCGCGAAGTGGCCGAGCAGGTCGGTGCCACGCACAGCTTCGCGTCCATGGACGAAGCCGCTGACTACGCCCGCTCGGTCACCAACGGCCAAGGAGCAGACTCGGCCATCGTGTGCACCGGCGTGTTCAAGACCGAGCACGCCCGGGACGCCTTTGCCTCGATCCGCAAGGCCGGCACCGTGGTCGTCACCGGCATCGGTAACCCCGAGGAAGAAGTCCAGGTGAATGCCCGTGAGCTGACGCTCTACCAGAAGCGCATCCAGGGCGCGATCTTCGGAGCGTCCAGCCCCAGTCGGGACATCCCCTGGATGCTCGACATGTATCAGGCCGGACAACTCCACCTGGACGAGCTGATCACCCAGACCTACACCCTCGATCAGATCAACGCCGGCTACGAGGACATGCACGCCGGCAAGAACATGCGGGGCGTCATCGTTTACGACTGATCGCCGAGCGAGTCGAGGAAGTCGGCCACGAGGTCGTTGAAGATCTCCGGCTTCTCCTGGTTGGCGAGGTGCCCGGCGCCGGCAATGGTGGCCATCCGAGCTCCCGGTATGCCATCAGCCAACACCTTGGCCGCGGCCACACCGGTGACGGTGTCGTCCTCACCGACGACGACCAAGGTCGGGATCGTGATCGTCGGCAGGTCGCGGCGGTGATCGGCTTCGGCCATCGATGCACAGGCCCATCCGTAGGACGGCATCCGCATGCCTTCGACCAGTAACCGTCGGGCCTCTTCCACCACCTCCGGCGACGCCGACGGGCTCACCAGAAGCGGCGCCCGGTTGGCCGCGAACTCTTCGACACCCATGGCTGCGAAGCCTTCGGCTCGGGACAGCATTGCCGAGGCCTGGTCAGGAGTGGTTCCCGACCCGACGCTCGAGTCAGCCAGGATGAGTGCCTCGACGAGGCCGGGGTGACGCAAGGTCAAACGAGTGGCGGTGACCCCGCCCCAGGACACCCCGATCACGACAGCTCGGTCGTACCCGAGCGATCTGATCAGACCAGCGGCAGCGTCGGCCCAGCCGTCGAGCGTCAGGGGCTCGGCCGGGTCAGCAGAACGACCGTAGCCGGGCGCATCCCAGGCAACCACATGCCGGCCACAGCGCTGGGCCAGGCTTCGCTGAGCCACGAAGGCATCGGCAGTCGAACCGATTCCGTGGAGGCACAACAGCAGCGGCCCGTCCTGGGCACCATGGCTCCAGTGAAACGGATGTTCGGCATCGAAACGGGGCGAGGAGGCCATACGGGCTAGGAGAGGACGAAGCCGCGATAGTCGTTGCCGGCAATGTCGTCGGCCTTCTCCCGGTAGGTCGGTAAGCCGGCTGCGTAGAGCAGGAACCGGCGCTCCTGTCGACCCTCGAGGTTGGAGTTCACTCCCATGAACCAACTGTTGACCTTGGAGAACAGCATGCGGTCACCGGTGGTGACCACGTGCTCGCCCCATTCGTCCATGGCCTCGACGGTCGGCTCCATCCTCTCGAACCCATTGGCTCGGAGGAACGCAATGCACTCGGTGACCCATTCGACGTTCTGCTCGATGCAGCGCGGCATGTTGCAGAACGTCGAGGCGTTGTTCGGCCCCACGAGGGTGAACAGGTTGGGGAACCCGGTGACGCCGAGACCGAGATAGGTACGGGGACCGTCGGCCCACAGCTCACGCAGCTTCACCCCGTCGACTCCCTGGATGTCGATCTTGTCGAAGGCGCCCGTGACGGCATCGAATCCCGTGGCATAGATGATCAGGTCGAACTCGTGATCCCGGGGTTCGGTCGCGCCCTGAGCACCCGAGGTCCGAAGACCGGTGGCGGTGATGGCTTCGATCGGGGTCTCGAGCAGATCGACCAGTTCCACGTTCGGTTGGTTGTAGACCTCGTAGTAGCGGGTCTCCATCGGCACCCGGCGGGTGCCGAAGCCGTGGTTCTTGGGAATGAGCTTGTCGGCGATGGCCGGGTCGTCGATGCGGTCACGGATCTTGCGTTCGGCGAACTCCGAGAGCAGGCGGTTGGCCTCGTCGTCCACCAGGACGTCGCGAAAGTTGGCCATCCAGATACCGAAGCCCGGCTGGCCCCACAGC
>CALACD010000560.1 GCA_937890445.1 uncultured Acidimicrobiia bacterium
GATGACGCGGCCGAAGCGTTCGACATCATCGAGAAAGCCACCGCAGACGGCCAGATCCGCCGCTTCACCGGCAACGACTACCAGGACGACCTGATTTCGGGGAACTTCGTGGCCAATGTCGCCTGGTCGGGTGACATCGCACAGCTCCAGCTCGACAACCCCAGCCTGCGATTCGTGGTTCCCGAATCCGGTAGCACCCTGTGGTCCGACACCATGGTCATCCCCCGCAGATCGCCTCACTTGGCCGAGGCCGCGGCGTGGATGAACTGGGTCTACGACCCGGTGAACGCAGCGAGGATCGCTGCCTACGTCGGGTACATGTCGCCGGTGGATGGCGTACGGGACATCCTGGCCGCATCGACCGACGACTTCGAGAAGTCCTTGGCCGAGAACGAGCTGATGTTCCC
This sequence comes from uncultured Acidimicrobiia bacterium, assembly GCA_937890445.1. Classification (GTDB taxonomy): domain Bacteria; phylum Actinomycetota; class Acidimicrobiia; order Acidimicrobiales; family SZUA-35; genus JAHECQ01. The sequence continues at coordinate 408 of CALACD010000560.1, forward strand.
CTCGGCCGAGACCCTGGCCAACACCGACAGCTGGGGTCGCCTCAGCGACGAAGTCGAAGCGCAGTTCGACGAGCGCTTCTCGGGCATCGTCGGAGCATCCTGACGTCATGGCTGAGCAGGACCGCTCCACTCGCACCCGTTCCTGGGTGCCATATTCCCTGCTCAGCCCTGGCCTCGTCTGGCTCGTCCTGTTCTTCGGCGTCCCGATGCTGTTCCTGGCCAAGGTCTCGTTGTCGACCAGGAAGAACCGTTTCACCGGTGAGCTTGGCTTCGACGGAAACCTCGACAACTACCAAACAGCCTTCAATCAGTTCGGACCGCAGTTCGCAAGAGCCTTTCTCTACGCGGGCGCGGCCACCGTCATCTGCATCGTGATCGGCTATCCGTTGGCCTACTTCATCGCCCGCTACGGCGGTTCGTGGAGAAACCGACTCGTCGGCCTGGTCGTGCTGCCCTTCTTCGTCTCGTATCTGATCCGGACGCTGGCGTGGCAGAACATCCTGGCCGACGAAGGCCCGTTCCTGTCGATTCTCAAGGCGCTCCACCTGGTCGGGCAGGACTTCGCCCTCCTCAACACCCCGTGGGCGGTGATCGGGGGACTGGCCTACAACTTCCTGCCGTTCATGATTCTGCCCATCTATGTCAGCCTGGAGAAGATCGACCTCCGCCTGCTGGACGCCGCCAGCGACCTCTACGCCTCACCCAGCGCCGCCTTCCGAGAGATCGTCTTGCCGCTCTCCTTGCCCGGCGTGTTCGCCGGCACCCTCCTCACCTTCATCCCCGCCGCCGGGGACTTCGTGAACGCGGCCCTTCTCGGCAGTCCCAAGACCACCATGATCGGCACCGTGGTCCAGGATCAGTTCCTCGTGCAGCTGAACTTTCCCGTTGCCGCTGCCCTGGCCTTCATCCTGATGACCATCATCACGGCCGCAGTGCTCATCTACGCCCGCTTCCTGGGCACGGAGGGACTGACGGTATGAGGCGCTCCTGGGGACGAACTCTGCTCACGGGCTACGCCGTCATCGGCTTCCTCTACCTGTTCACGCCCATCTTCTTCATCATTGCCTTCAGCTTCAACAAGCCCAAGGGACGATTCAACCTCGTCTGGCAGGAGTTCACTCTCGACAACTGGGCCGACCCGTTCGCCAACCAGGAGCTGACCGACGCGATGCTCTACAGCCTGCGTATCGCCTCGTTCTCCACGGTGGTGGCCACGATCCTTGGTTCGCTGATCGCGATTGCGGTTTCCCGCTACCGGTTCAAAGGAGGAGCCGTCGTCGACCTGCTCCTCGTGTTGCCGCTCACCACTCCAGAGATCGTGCTCGGTGCCTCACTGGCCACCCTCTTCCTGGACTGGGGCGTCGACAAGGGCGCCATCACCATCTGGATCGCCCATGTGATGTTCTCGGTCAGCTTCGTGGCCCTCACCGTGAAGGCTCGTATTCGCGGGTTCGACTGGAGTCTCGAGGATGCGGCCGCCGATCTCGGCGCCTCGCCGATGCGGGCGTTCTGGACGGTCACGTTCCCGCTGATCCTGCCCGGCATCGTCGCTGCCGCTCTGTTGTCGTTCGCCATCTCGCTGGATGACTTCATCATCACCTTCTTCACCGCCGGATCTCGCAACACGTTCCCGCTCCAGGTCTTCGGTGGCTCTCGCAACGGCACCCCGCCCCAGATCAACGTGTTGGCCACCATGGTGCTGCTGGTCACCATCGGCATCATCGGGCTGAGCGCGTTGTGGACCGCGCGCCGGGAGCGTTCGCAGGCAGGCAGCGCATGAATACGGGCCGGCAACAACGACGACGTCGAACAACGTCATGAACAACGACCACGGCAACAGACCCTTGGTCGAGCGCTCCCTCGAAGACGCCCGACCGACAATCCTTTGGACCGATCGGCCTGACCGTCCGACCCCGTCCGACCCCCTCGTCGGAGCTCGACGCTCCGACCTCGCCATCGTCGGCGCCGGCTTCACCGGACTGTGGGCCGCGGTGCTGGCCGCCGAGGCCGAACCCGGCCGGTCGGTCACGGTGGTGGAGGCCGAGACCGTCGGCTTCGGCGCCAGCGCTCGCAACGGTGGCTTCGTCAGCGCATCGCTGACCCACGGTCTGGCCAACGGGCTGCGGCACTGGCCCGACGAGATCGAACAGCTCGAGCGGCTCGGGCGTCAGAATCTGGCCGAGCTGTGCGAAACGATCGAACGGCACGAGATCTCGTGTGGTCTCGAGCGATCGGGCGATCTCGACGTGGCAACCGCCGAGTGGCAGGTACCGGAACTGGCTGCGGCAGCAGCCCGACGAGAGGCTCACGGGCATCGCGTGCAGCTGCTCGATCAATCACAGGTTCGGTCCCGGATCGCCTCCCCCACCTACCTCGCCGGTTTGTTCAATCCGGACACCGTCGTCATGGTCGACCCGGCTCGACTCTGCTGGGGCCTGCTCCGGGTGGCGGAATCGCTCGGTGTCACGATCTACGAGCGCAGCCCGGTCCAGCACATCAAGGCAGCGGGTCGAGATCCTGGGAGCCCGCTCATCGTGGCGACCCCGAACGGTTCGGTGACTGCGGACCGGGTGGTGGTTGCGACCAACGCCTACCGCGGTCCCGTTCGAACGCCGACCCGCTTCGTCATCCCCGTCTATGACCACGTGCTCGCGACCGAACCGCTCTCGGACCAACAGATGGTCAGCATTGGATGGGAGGGTCGAGAGGGGGTATCTGACGTCGCGAATCAATTCCATTACTACCGGTTGACCGTAGACAACCGCATCCTTTGGGGAGGCTACGACGCCAGCTACCACTTCGGCGGTCGGGTGGATCCTCGACTCGACCAATCCGACGACACCCACGAACTGTTGGCCGATCACTTCTTCACCACCTTCCCTCAGCTCGAAGGAGTTCGCTTCACCCACCGATGGGGAGGCCCCATCGGGACCTCGACCAAGTTCAGTGCAACATGGGGTCTGTCGAAGCGGGGTCGAATGGTGACTGTCGGGGGCTACACCGGGCTGGGCGTGGGAGCCTCCCGCTTCGGGGCCCAGACCGCTCTGGACCTCGTGGACCGCATCAGCACCGAGCGAACCGAACTCCAGATGGTGCGACAGCGACCCCTGCCGTTCCCTCCCGAGCCAGTGCGCTGGGCAGGTGTCGCCCTGACCCGACGGGCCATTCAACGAGCGGACGACAACGAAGGCCGGCGCGGCCTGTGGCTTCGCTTCCTGGATCGGCTGGGGGTCGGATTCGATTCGTGAGTCGCCGCTACCGGCGCGAGCGAAGAAGCCCTCCCTAGGCAAAGACCGGAAAACTCACGGTCGGATCGCGCTCGAGTTGCTCGACCAACGCGATCTCCCAGGTCAGATAGTCCTGCATGTGCTGCTCGGCCACATCATCGTCATGGTCGTAGGGCTTGTACCAGACATCGTTGGCCTCGGTCGTGGGACGCGTGAAACCGGGTTCCATCTCGTGGCCAGCGTGACGCCAACCCTTGTTGCCACCAAGGAGCGCAACCACGTCGGCATCGGGCCAAGCCTGCCGAGCGTCCGCTATCGCGAGCTTGGCCAACTGGCCATCCGAAGAAGTCAGGACCAGCCGAGACACCTCCCCGATGACGGCTCGCGCCTCGTCCATCCGACTTCGCACTCCCCAGTACGAACCCGGGATGTGACCCTTCTTCCGGTACTTGAGACTGGTACCGACATCCAGAACCACCGTGTCGGGACGTTCCTGCCCGGCAATCTGAGAGAGGGTCTCGGCCAGCTCGGACAAGCGAATGGTTGGAGCCGGCCCAACCGAGGACCGCGGCACGGCCCCGACCTCCAGCCCGGGGCCAGCCTCACCGTGGACGCCATCGGCCAACACCACGGCATCGTTCCAACCCAATTGCCGCAACCACGATGCGGTCATCGTGGCTCGCACCCCGTTGTCGTCCACCAGCACGATGCGAGCGTGTCGGGTGGCCACGTATTCGTCGGTGGCTTGCACCAATTGGCCTCCGGGCGCATTCCGGCTCCCGGCGAGATGTCCGGCCTCGAACTCGGCCGGAGTTCGAACGTCGAGTAGATAGGTGGTGCGGGACGGGTCGTCCTGCCACCGGGCGAGCTGGGCCCGATCGATGGTCTCGACTCCGAACCGGGCTCCGACCCTCGAGGCCGCCTCCTCGGCCCACCTTCTGCTCTCCTCCGACGGCTCCGGGGCATGGACCTCCCGGCCGCGATCGACGTCGAAGCCGGCCAGCTCCCACCCCATCGTCCCGTTCTCGAGGGCAACAACGCGATTCTCGAGCCCGGCATTGACCAGCGACTGACAACCGATGATGCTGCGAGTCCGCCCGGCGCAATTGACCACGACGAGGGTCTCGGGATCGGTGACCATCTCCTTGACGCGGTGAACCAGCTCAGCACCGGGACAATCAGTCCCGGTGGGAATGCTCATGTTGCGGAACTCCTCCAGGGGTCGGGAGTCGAGGACCACCAGGTTTGCGCCGCCATCGATCAAGGCCTTCAGTTCGGCAGCCGGAATGCGGGGCGTGCCATACGTGTGCTCGACGTATTCGCCGAATGCCTTGGATGGAACATTGACACCCGAGTAGAGCTCTCCCCCCGCTTCGGCCCATGCAGCGGTGCCTCCGGAGAGCACCGCGACCTCGGTCCATCCCAACGCGACCGCCCGCTCTGCTGCTCGTTCGGCCAGATCGCCGATTCCGTCGTCGCACCACACGACTCGAGTGTCCGTGCGCGGCACCAGGGTTGCCAGGTAGATCTCGAGCTGCGACAGCGGAACCGACGCGGCGTGGAACAGATGGGAGGTGAAGTAGACGCCCTGTTCGCGGGCATCGAGGACGGCGACCTCATCGCCATCCATCAGCATTTCGGTGAGCTCGGCCGCAGAAACCTGACGCATCGCCATCAACAATTCTGCAGATTCGTCCGACCCTCACGAATACCGCTCACGCTCGAGAAGATCTTCCACTCATTGGTCGTCGGGCTGTGATACTCGCGACTCTCGAGCCGTTCCAACGCCAGGCCGTAACAGTGGAAGTTCAGCGCCGAACCGTCGATGTGGATCGAATGGAGATCATCGGGCAGCATCGCAACGCCGGTGCCGTACTCCACCAGATGCTCGTGGGTCTTCTCGATGCCACCGTCGGTGGTCCGAGTGTAGAACTTGTTGAGCTCCTGGCCTTCGAAGCCCACGACGACAGCCCAGGTGGTGTGGTTGTGGGCCGGTGTGGTCACCTGTCCCGCACTCGACTGGAGATACAGGGCAAAGCGGTCATCAGCGTCCTGGGCGAGGCGATACAGATAGCTGCTCTTGGCATCTTCGGAAGCGGGTGCCAGGAACTGATCCGCGGGAAACAGCGCACGGAGCTCGCTCAACCGGACGAGGCGATCTCGTATCGCCTCGACGCCGGCCCCGGTGACTCCGAGATCGCTTTCGATGCGCCGGATGTCGTCCATGGCTTCGGCAACCGCAGCAGCCCGTTGGAGTTCGAGTTCAGAAGAATCCATGACGCGACACTACCTGCCTGTGGCCAACCGCTCGAATGGACGACACGTCGCTTGTTGTTGTTTCAGTACAGATGGTTGTCGAATCGTCCGAAGGAACGAAGATGTCAGACCGGCCGCGCTATGAAGCCCAATGGGCAGAAAGCTACCTCGATGCCATCGGCGACCTCGTGTTGCTGGTCGAGATGGGCACCGGAGCAATCCTCGATTCCAACCAGGCCGCCGTACAACGGCTCGAGCCGATCGGGGGCGCTCTGATCGGGACCAACGTCATGAAATTCGTGCACGGCGAGGACCGGCCCATCGTGGAACAGGCCATGGCCCGGAGCGACGAGCAACCCGAGCACGTCCTCCATCTCCGTCTCAACCAGCGGGACTCGACGTCCACCACCATCTTCGACGTCTACCTGCGCTTCATCGACAACGGTCGACGAGCGCTGGTGGTCTGTCGCGACGGCTCGGAGCTCAATCGCAAGCGCGTCCAGGTCGCACATCTCGAGCGCCTGGTCGAGATCACGTCGGACGTGCTGTTGGTGACCGCCTTCGACGGAACCGTTGTCGACGTCAACCCCGCAGGGCTCCGGGCCCACGACGCCCGCCGCGACGAAGTCATCGGCCGTCACGTGTCGACCTTCATCCATCCCGACGGCCATCAGCAGTTCGCCCAGATCGGTAGCCAGATCAAGGACGGTCAAGCCCACTACCGGATTCCGGGCTTGGCTCGCGACGGCAGCCGTATCGAGTTCGATTGCCTCACCGTGGTGGACTACGACCGTCAGTTGGCGTTCACCGTCGAACGTGACGTGACCGAACGCATCCAACAGGAACGCGAGCTTCACGAGGCTCAGCAGTTCTTCACGATGACCAGCGACGTCCTGGCAATGATCGATGCTGCGGGAAACGTCCTACGGTCCAACCCTGCCTTCGACCGGTTCGTCGGACTCGGTCAGGACCAGGTGATCGGCCATGGCATCGTCGAACTCCTCGGCTGTGTCGACGACACACTCGAAGTCTCGCTCGCGGCACGACGCAAGAGATCGTCGATGGCCCGAATCACGATCGAGGCCCACATCGGCGACGAGCGCCGCATGCTGTCGACGAACCTCCATCTTGATCTCGGCAGTGGCAACATCTTCCTCGCCGGTCGAGACGTGACCGATGAACACCTGTTGACCAGCGAGCTCCGACACCAGGCTCAGACGGACCTGCTCACCGGCCTGGCCAATCGGTCCTCGTTCCTGTCCGCGCTCCAGCATCAGTTGGAGCAAGGCAATGACGTCGCCATCGCCTTCCTCGACCTCGACAACTTCAAGACCATCAACGACAGTCTCGGACATGCTGCCGGCGACGAACTGCTGAGAATCGTCGGTCGGAGACTGACGTCCAGCATTCGTTCCGACGATCTGGTCGCTCGTTTCGGCGGCGACGAATTCTGTGTCCTGTTGAACAATGTCAGTCACGCTCCCAATGCCGGTCTGTTGGCCAACGTGATCCGCGACGCCGTCAACGATCCGATGGTCATCGAGGGCCGACGGTTGCAGATCTCGTGCTCCATCGGCATCGCCGCCAACCACGGCATCGCCAACGCAACCGAACTCTTGAAGCACGCCGATGCCGCCGCCTATCGAGCGAAGTCGATCGGCCGCAATTGCGCTGTCGTCTTCGACGACGATCTGAAGGCCACCGTGAGCGCACGCTTCGAGCTCGAGTCCGAGCTACGAGAGGCACTCGACGGCAACCAACTCGACATCGACATCCAGGGCATCTTCCGAACCGATGGCGCGCTGGTGGGGGTGGAATCCCTGGTGCGCTGGAATCATCCCGAGCGGGGCCGATTGGCTCCGGACGAGTTCCTCGACGCGGCGGAGAATGCCGGTCTGATGGGCCGGCTCGGAGACGCAGTGATCGAGCGTTCGTTCCACACCCTCGGACCTTGGTTGCGGACCGATCCGAGCGCCAGCGTCAGCATCAATCTGTCCCCGGCTCAGCTCGCCGATCCCGGACTGTTGAGTCGACTCGTGGGTTCGATGGAATGGCACCGGATCTCGGCTCAACAGGTCGTTCTCGAGCTGACCGAAGAGTCGTTGGTGCAGTCCATAGATCGAACCGCCGGTGTGCTGCGAACGCTCCGCGAGCTCGGAATTCGGTTGGCCTTGGATGACTTCGGCAAAGGAGCCTCGTCGCTGGGCCATCTACGGGACCTTCCCTTCGACATCGTCAAGATCGACCGCAGTTTCGTGTCCAGTCTGGGCGATGACACCGTCAACACTGCGATCGTGGAGTCGGTGATCAGCCTGGCCCAACGACTGCAGATGAGCGTCGTAGCCGAAGGAATCGAGAATTCTCACCAACTCGAGATCCTGACCACTCTTGGATGCGACCGGATCCAGGGCTTCTACTTTCACGCTCCTGAGCCGGCGGCCGGGGCCGCCATCCTTCGAGCGCGTTCCCTTATGTCACCCGACGGAACGCGGTAGGACCGAACGCGGTAGGACCGACCAGGAAGTGCTTCGACGTCACGATCCCAGATGCTCGAGTTTCGACTGCGTCCAAGCGTCGATCCGTCCGGGCGCCTCCGTTGCGTAACGATCGAGATCAGCCGGCGCCACGGTACGGGCAGCCAGTTCCAACCGATGTCCGCTCGGGTCATAGAAGTAGATCGATCGGATGAACCCGTGGTCGACCGGGCCCAGAACTTCGACATCATGGTCGAGAAGATTCTGACGGGCCTGTTCCAAGATCTCGAGCGAATCGACCTCGAGGGCCAGGTGCTGAGCCCAGTCCGGGTTCTTCTCCTGTTCGACCACCGGCTCATCGACCAGATCGAAGAAGGCGACCCAACTGCCGTCGCCCAACTCGAAGAACACGTGGCAGTGGGGAGCGAATTCCTGAGTGGAGGGGACACGGTCCTGGGTGATGACATGGGCCAATTTCAATCCGAGGACGTCGCGATAGAAGTCCGTGGTTTCCTTGGCGTCACGACAACGATACGCGACATGATTCAACTTCTGAATGGCCATGGTCACACCGTAGGGCACCGTGCCCACCGTCTCCAGGCCGAGGAGAGGCCATGTCCATGCACACCAAGGTCGCCGTCATCACCGGGGGCGGTTCCGGAATCGGGCGGGCGACCGCCCTTGCACTGGCGGCCGCAGGATGGTCGGTGGTCGTGGCTGGTCGGCGAGCGGACATGTTGAACGAGACGGTGACCAGCATCGATCAGGCCGGAGGACATCGGGCCCTCGCCGTGAAGACCGATGTGAGTGACCCCACCAGCGTCGTGGAACTCTTCTCGATCGTCGAGAACGAATTCGACCGCATCGATCTCCTGTTCAACAACGCGGGAGCGGGCACCCCTGCGGTGCCGATGGAGGAACTCACCGTCGACCAGTGGCAGCAAGTCGTCGGGGTCAATCTGACCGGCGCGTTCCTCTGCTCCCAGCAGGCCATCGCGCTGATGAAGAAGCAGCGGCCGAAAGGCGGTCGCATCGTGAACAACGGTTCGATCTCGGCCCACACACCTCGACCGTTCTCGGCCCCCTACACCGCCACGAAGCACGCCCTCACCGGTTTGACCAAGTCGATCGATCTCGACGGCAGAGGTCACGGCATCTCGTGCGGACAGATCGACATCGGAAACGCCTCCTCTCCGTTGACAGCGCGCATGAGCACCGGGGTACTCCAACCCGATGGATCAACTCGACCCGAACCTCTGATGAACGTGGACCATGCCGCGAGCGCGGTGGTGCACATGGCCTCACTACCACCGGAGGCCAACATCCTGTTCCTGACCGTGATGGCGAGCGAGATGCCCTTCGTCGG
>CALACD010000561.1 GCA_937890445.1 uncultured Acidimicrobiia bacterium
AGTTCCGGTCTGGTTGGAGGACGACCAGGTGGCCGTGCCGGTTGGGTCCAGTGTCGTGCGACGCGGCGCCGGTGCCAGCGGAGCAGGGTGTCGGGGGTGACGAGCCAGCCTTCACGCAGCCGGCGGGGGAGTGCGGCGCCGATCGCGCCGAGCAGGGTCCGGTCGTCATCGGTGAGTTCGAGGCGGTCGATCTGTCGGCGCAGCACGGCGAGTTGGTGGCGAAGGACGACGATCTCGAGGTCCTTCGAGCGACCCGACCGCGCCGCGAGGCGGGCCATAGCGGAGAGGAATCGGTACAAGATGTGATACACGAGGCTCCAGCATCGGCCGGCATCGTCGCAGGTCAACGCCCACGAGCGATTATTCGGCACCCACCGCCCTCGGGTTCGTCAGTCCAGGCGACGTTCGGCGCTGTGTATTGCGGGACGCATTGCATCTGCCTATGCTTTACGCATGGCACAGCTGGTGACTCGAGTGGACGACGATCTTGCGGCTGCTGTCGACCGGCTCGTGGAGGCTGGAGTCGTCGCGAGCCGTTCTGAGGCGGTGCGGCTCGGTCTCGAACGGCTTGTCGACCGGTGTCGTCGTGATGAGATCGGCGCGAGTATCGCCCGCGGGTATCGCGAGCGGCCGCAGGGCGAGTCGGAGGTCGGGTGGGCCGATGAGTCCTCGGTGCGAATGATTCTCGAAGAGCCGTGGTGACGGTCACGCCGTCGCAGGGTGAGGTTTGGTGGGCCGAGGCTGAGGACAAGCGGCGACCGGTGTTGGTCGTGACACGCAGCGATGCGGTGCCTGTGCTGACATGGATCGTCGTCGCGCCCGTGACTCGCACGATTCGCCAGATTCCGACGGAGGTCCGGCTCGGCACGAATCATGGGCTCCCTGAGGAGTGCGCGGCGTCGTTTGACAACCTGCAGCCGATCCGGCGATCGTTTCTTACGCAGCGGGTGGGCGAGTTGCAAGTCGAGGAACTCGACGAGATCTGCCGTGCGCTCCGTGCGCTCGCAGACTGCTGACGAACCGCAGTCAAGACGCCCGCAGCAGCCCAAGCCACCGGCTTCGTTGGCGTGGGTTAAGGGTTGTAGTCCCCCCTCCGACACACTTGTTAGTACACGCGTCGGGTCCCGAGGCTCTGCTTGGCGAGGGGCGGCCGCCGATGTCACATGCGTCGAGTAGCCTGACGGAATGACCCGGAAACTGTGGACTGCGGCTGAACTCGAGGCGATGGACCCCTCCGAGGTCGACGCGATCTTCGAGGACAGCATCACCTGGGACCTCGCGGATGCTCCTCAGGAGCTGTTGGCTCGTAGCCGTGAGCGGATCTTGCGTCGGATCGAAGAGACCGAACCGACTCAGCGGTCTTGAACGAGCGGCGTCCGGTTCGGGCGACGTACGGGTTCTTCGAGGATCTCGACCGTCAGCTGGGTTCGGAGCGAGGATCGAACGGTGAACCGTCGACTGCGGACTTCCAGACGATCGAGTTGTTGCGGGTCGTCGACCGATTTGCCGTGCAGTTCGACGATCTCCCCGAGCTGATCCCGGGTCGAAGTGACTATCGGGTCTTGCTGACCAGCGGCGTGCTGGTCAGGGCGCTCAACGTTGTCGGCCAGCTAGCGTCTGATGGCGCCATCGAACTCGTCTCCATCGACATCGACCTCAGCTGGGACTGACGTGAGGTGGTCACTTTCGCGGCTGTTTACTGTTCGAGGGGTGTCGCGTTGCTAATGGTTTGCTAATGGCATCCAGCACCCTGGAGCGGCATCGAGCGGTAGGAAGCGGATTCGGTGGTCGCCAGATGCCGCTCAGGGACGCTGGTCAACCTCTGGACGACGCTGGATGCGCGTTTGGGGAGGTGAGTTGCAATCCCCCCTCCGACACCATAGAAATCCCTGGTCAGGGCGTTTGGGCTCCTGGGGTGTCGGAGGCGGGACCATCTGGGGAGGCGCCGCAACCTGGTGCCTCCCCGCTCGGCAGTCCCATGTCTCGTCCGAATTTCATAACCTAGAGCGTGCCTTCGTCGAGGGCGTTCAAGACGACTTCGGCTCGTTCTCGGACTGCTGGCAAATCACTGAGGCGGCGCATGCTGGCTAGCTGTCGGCTCATCCTGTGATTCCCTGCCAGCACCTGTTCGTTGCGGGCGAGGAAATCCCAATAGAGGGTGGTGAACGGACAGGCATCGTCGCCAGTTCGCTTCTTTGGGTCATAGCGGCAGTCTCTGCAACTGTTGCCCATCTTGTTCAGGTAGGCGCCGCCAGACGCATACGGCTTGGTCGCCATTTGGCCGCCATCGGCGAACAGGGCCATGCCGATCACGTTCGGGAGCATCACCCACTCGGCGCCGTCCACGAAGCTCGACCACATCCAATCGACCATTGCCTGCGGGTCGATTCCTGCGGTGAGGGCGAGGTTGCCAAGGACCATGAGTCGTTCGATGTGATGGGCGTACCCGTGAGCGTCGACATGATCGATCACGCTCGACACGCACGTCATATCGGTTGCGTTCGGCTCGAGGAACGCTGGCGGGATCGGCCGGTGCGCATCGAGTGCGTTGGCTGCCCGATACTCGGGCATCCAGAGCCAATAGACGCCCCACACATACTCTCGCCAGCCGACGATCTGGCGAACGAACCCTTCTACGGAATTGATCGGTGCGTCGCGGTTTCGGAACGCCGCTTCCGCCGCCTCGACCACCTCGCGAGGGTGCAGCAGACCAAGGTTCAGCGAGGATGCCAGCACCGAATGGGCAAGCTTCCACTCCTCTGCCAGCATTGCGTCTTCGTGAGGCCCGAACGGCGCAAGTCCCGTCTCGACGAACTCGTGCAGTCGCATGAGCGCTTGGGTGCGCGTGACCGGCCACACGCCGTCGGGCATGGCGCCCCGTAGATTGTCGGCGAACCCGTCGATGATTGACCGGTCAATTTCGTCGAGTTCGAACGTGGCTATTGCGGGCCAAGCACGCCCATCCTTCGGAGGCGGCTCACGGTTGTCGTGGTCGAAGTTCCATTGTCCACCCGTAGGTTGAGGCGAGGTACCGCTCGTGTCGATGAGGATGTTGAGGCGCAACCGCTGCCATCGATAGAACTCCTCCATCTTCAGTGCCTTGCGATCGCTGGCCCATGATGCGAAGTCGTCGTAGTGGCAGAGAAACTGATCATTGGGCACAAGGTCGACACCTGAGCGTTCGAGCATGCGTCGGCCGTCCCAACTCATGGGTTCCATCGCGAGCACCCGCTCAACCGCGAACTCGTCGCAGTGAGCTTGCAGCCCGGCGGGAAGAGACGAAGCCACTCGATGGTCGACGACGAAACCTTCATCTCGAAGCTCGTCTGCGAAATGCGCCATCGCCGAGAGCACCAAGTGGAGCCTCTGGCGATGCCATCGCCTGCTAGCGATCTTCGTCTCGCTTGTGACGAGTAGGACGCGACACTCGCCAGGTTTCCTCGACGCAAGGGGGCCAGATCTGCGGTTCAACTGGTCGCCAAGGACCCAAACAGTATCGAGCGATTCGAGCGGCGGCGACACCCGTGCAGTATCGCTCTAGCGACCCCGACCACGACTGATCGAGCAGTGGAAGAAGCGAGAATCGTTGGAGGTCAGATCAATCTGCGCGCGTCTCTGCTCCGGCCACGAGGCGCTGCGCCAGTT
>CALACD010000562.1 GCA_937890445.1 uncultured Acidimicrobiia bacterium
TCCAGTTCTCGGTGCTGCAGCATCTCGGGACGATCGGGAAAGGCCCGTCGATGCCGATGAGCACAGGCCTCGGCAATCTGGTCCAGGCCGATGCCCCCGAGCTTGGACGTCGTACCGCTGAAGAACTCGTCGACGAGTTCGTTGCTGAGGCCGACTGCCTCGAAGATCTGGGCACCGGTGTAGGAGGCGACGGTCGAGATGCCCATCTTGGACATCACCTTGATCACGCCCTTGCTGGCCGCCCGGAGGTAGTTGTAGGCCGCGGTTGTCGGATCTGCGTTGGACTTGTCCCATGCAATGCGGTCCTCGATGGCCTCGAAGACAACCGAGGGGCAGATGGCGGCGGCCCCGTACCCGAGCAACAAGGCGAAGTGATGGACTTCACGGGCATCGGCGGCATCCACGATGAGTGCAGCGCGGGTTCGGCTGCGTTCACGCACGAGATGGTGATGCACGGCGCCGGTCAGCAGCAACGACGGGATGGGTGCCAGGTCGGCGGTGGCATCACGGTTGCTGACGACGAGGATCGTGTAGCCGGCCTCGATGGCCTCCGATGCTTCGGCTCGAACTTGGTCGAGAGCAGCCCGCAGTCCTTCCCCGCCCAGTGCGACCGGGTAGAGGCCGCGAATCGTCTGGGCCCGTCGACGCGGGAAGTTGCCTTCGGCGTTGGCGTGGATGATCTGGGTCAGCTCGTCGCGCGTGATCACCGGATACGGCAAGGTGATCTGGCGGCATGATTCGGGTCCGGGATCGAGAATGTTGCCCTCGGGACCGATGGTGCCGGCGGCGGAGGTGACCAATTCTTCACGGATCGAGTCGAGAGGCGGGTTGGTGACCTGGGCGAAGAGCTGTGAGAAGTAGTCGAACAGCATGCGGGGCCGAGATGACAAAACGGCGATCGGCGTGTCGGTTCCCATCGATCCGATGGCCTCTGTCCCGCTGAGCACCATGGGCTCGACGAGGATCTCGAACTCTTCCTCGGTATAGCCATTGGCCACCAGTTGAGGAATGAGGTTCTCGTGAACGGGATGAGGGATGTCTCGTTCGGGTAGATCACCGAGGTCGATGATCAGATCCAGCCACTCTCCGTATGGTTTCGCCACGGACAGTTCGTCTTTGATCTCGTCGTCGTCGACGATCCGGCCCTGATCGAGGTCGACCAGGAACATGCGGCCGGGTTCCAGCCGCCCCTTCTTGACCACCTTGGCCGGATCGACGTCGAGCACGCCGACTTCGGACGCCATGGCGACAATGCCGTCGTCGGTGACCCAGTACCGACTCGGACGCAGACCGTTGCGATCGAGGACGGCGCCGATGACGCTGCCGTCGGTGAACGCCACCGATGCCGGCCCATCCCACGGCTCCATCAGGGAAGCGTGGAAGCGGTAGAAGTCACGCCGAGCCTGACTCATGGTGGCGTTCTTCTCCCACGCCTCGGGGATCATCATGAGCACGGCATGGGGTAGCGAGTAGCCACCGAGGTGGAGGAGCTCGAGCGCCTCGTCGAAGCTGGCGGTGTCGGATGCCTCCGGCGTGCAGATCGGGAAGAGCTGTTCGATGCGCTCGCCCCAGAAGGGAGAGGCCAGCAACGACTCGCGTGCCCGCATCCAGTTGCGGTTCCCTCGCACGGTGTTGATCTCTCCGTTGTGGGCGACGAATCGGTACGGGTGAGCGAGCGGCCAGGAGGGGAAGGTGTTGGTCGAGAAACGCGAATGCACCAGCGCCAATGCGGTTTCGTACCGTTCGTCGGTCAGATCGGCGAAGAAGTGGCTGAGCTGCGGGGTGGTCAACATTCCCTTGTAGACGACAGTGCGGGCGCTCAGGCTGGGGAAGTAGACGTGGTGGCCAGTGGTGGCGCCGACCTCGTGCTCGATGCGCTTGCGAACCAGATACGCCTCGCGATCCAGCTCGATACCGGTCCGTCCCACCGGCGAGGCCAGGACGAGCTGCCAGAACGAAGGAAGGACATCCAGGGCCTGTTGGCCGAGGTCCGACGGGTCGACGGGGACTTCTCGCCACGCAACGACGTCGAGTCCTACGTCCTCGGCAATGTCGTCGATGGCCGCTCGTGCCGTCGCGGCCGCTGCCGGGTCCAAGGGCAGGAACCCGATTCCGGTCGCGTAGGCGCCAGGTTCGGGGAGGCCGGGAATGAGATCGCGATAGAGCTTGTCGGGAATCTGGGTCAGGATGCCGGCGCCGTCACCGGTGTTCGGTTCAGCGTTGGTGGCACCCCGATGCTGCAGGCACTCCAGCGCGGTGAGGCCCAAGCGGAGGGTCGAGTGGAGCGGCACGCCTTTCAGGTCGGCCACGAACGACACACCGCAGGAGTCGTGCTCGTGACGTGGGTCGTAAAGGCCCTGCGCAGTCGGCATCGAGCTGAATGGTTTGGTCGGATCCACTGGGTCTCTCCAGGTCTGGTCGCGGGCGCACGTCTCGAACGCCCTCGAAGAGGACTCACGTGCGCCGCCGGTTTCGAAAGGCAGGGACGTCACTGGCCCAGCCCGGGAGAAGAACGAACTCTAGCGCCGATCCGTTCGTCTAGCAGCATTGGAGATGTCCCGCAGTAGCTCGATCACTTCTGGCGATAGACGATGGTGACAGCATCACTCTCGTAGCTCGCCAGTCGGGTAGCTCGCCAGTCCGGTAGCTCGCCAGTCGGGTCGTTCCAGCGGCATCGAAGTGGGAACGGTACGGTTCTGGTCATGTCGGATCCTTCTCCTTCGCCCGTCTCCACGTCCCCCGATTCGCCCCGAGAAGAATCCGGGGCCGTCGTTGCATCCGACGTCGAGCGCGCCCTCCAGGTCATGAGCGACATCGCCGCGTCGCCGACGCCGTACCACGCAGCCCAGCGAGCGGCCGAACTGCTGACACGGGCCGGTTTCGTGCAATGTTCCACCACCGAGCGGCTCCCGGCTTCGCCCGGACCGGCCTTCGTGGTCGACGGTGGGGCGCTGGTGGCCTGGGTCCTGCCCCAGGACCAGCCGACCGGCTACTGCATCGTCGGCGCCCACACCGACTCTCCCAACCTGCGGGTGCGGGCCAACGCCGACATCACCTCGGCCGGGTGGGCCCAGGTCGGGATGGAGGTCTACGGCGGCGTGTTGGCCAACAGCTGGCTCGATCGAGATCTCGGGCTGGCGGGCCGGGTTCACGTGCGCAACGGATCCCGCTCGGTCGAGCGGCTGGTCTGTGACGACCGGCCGATTCTGAGGGTGCCGCAATTGGCCATCCACCTCGATCGTGACATCCGCGAAAAGGGCCTGTTGCTCAACCCCCAACAACATCTGACCCCACTGTGGGCCACGGGTACGAGCGAAGCCGGCGATGTTCGTCGGTTCGTCGCCGATCTGGCCGAAGTCGATCCCGACGATGTGCTGTCGTGGGAACTGATGGCGTTCGACACGCAGGGACCGGCCATCGTCGGTCGAGATCAGGCCTTCATCGCCTCGGCTCGCATCGACAACCAGCTGTCGTGTTTCGCTGCGACCCGAGCCCTGATCGAGGCGACTGCGTCGTCGGCAGAGCCGGCCCGGGTGCCCGTGCTCGTGCTGTACGACCACGAGGAGATCGGCTCGGTGTCGTCGACGGGTGCTGCCGGTTCCTTCCTGGCGGGACTCCTCGAGAGAATGTCGGCCGCAGCCGGACTCGATCGAGTCGGCCACCTCGAGGCCATGGCGCGATCCTTCGTGATCTCGGCCGACGGAGCTCACGCCACCCATCCCAACTACGCCGATCGTCATGAACCCCAGCACCCGATCGAGGTCAACGGCGGCGTCGTCGTCAAACGAAACGCCAACCAACGGTACGCCACCGACGCCATCAGTGAGGCTATGTTCCGCGTCGTGTGTGCCGATGCCGGGGTTCCGGTGCAGACCTACAT
>CALACD010000563.1 GCA_937890445.1 uncultured Acidimicrobiia bacterium
CTTCGGCTTGCATCTCCGACCGCAGGTGGTAGCGGCCTTGGTCGAGCCAGTTGATCGCGGGTGACACGGCGATCATGAAGCGTGTGCTCGGGTACTGATTGGCGATCTTGGGCATCACCCAGCCGGCCTGGCTGGCGCCCCAGAGCCCGACGTTGTCGCCGTCGATGTCGTCGCGGCCCACGATGGAGTCGATCGCGGCGACGGCGAGATCGGCCCGGTCACTCATCGAGAAGTCGAGCCAATCGCCGCCGGATCGGCCCACCCCGGGCGAGTCCCACGACAGTGAGGCGTAACCGGCGCGGGCGAAGGCCTCCCACAACGGCAGGTAGCCGCCATCGCGATCCGCGTTGGCTGGTCCGTCGCCATGGACGAACACCACCAGACCGTGAGGTCCCCCACTGCGGGGCACTGCCAGGGTTCCCACGATCGTGTCGCCATCGAAGGTGAAACTGACCTCTTCGAGGTCGACGGCGAAGTCGTGCTGTCGATCGATCCAAACGAGCGATCCAGCAACGGCAACAACGACGAGGGTGACGCCGACCGCCAGACGCCGCAGCCACGGACGGCGTGGCCTGGCTCGTCGCTGCCGGCGCGGCGACTCGAGCGCCGTGTCCCCGACCGTGTGCACTGCTGCTTCGACGGTCATGTCCCGCTCCGTTCTGATGTGATCTGACGCATTGGCGGCGAGGCCGCGGCGATGTGCTGGTCTCCGTGTGGGCCCGACGACGCTGGATGCGCGACCCAGCCCGGGGGGCGCAGCAGGATCGCGAGCCGTTGCGCCCACGACGAAGCCCGTCCGAGCGAGCGGATCATGTTGCGCACCTCGAAGATCTGCGCATCGATCCAACGGGTGTTGCCGATCTGGGTGGTCAGCCCGTAGGTCACCGGCGCTCGTTCCGGTTCGAACGTGCGGAACACGCGGTCCCAGATGATCAGGATGCCGCCGTAGTTCTTGTCGATGTACTCGGGGTTCGTGCCGTGATGAACCCGATGATGCGACGGTGTGTTGAACCACCACTCCACCATCCTGGGTAGGCGCCTGACGGTCTCGGTATGGATCCAGGTCTGATAGCCGACCACGATCCCCGCCGCCGCGACCACCAACGCAGCCGGGAAACCGACGAGCACGAGAGGCAACAGGAACACGGTGCCGATCGTGCCGTCGAACGCCGACAACCGATACGCAGTCGACTGGTCGTACACCGGGGAGCTGTGGTGCACCGAGTGGTATAGCGACCACAACCCGTTGACCCTGTGCTCGGACCGATGTTCCCAGTAGTAGAGGAAGTCGGCACCGATGATCGCCAGGGCAACCGTCCACGGTGTCAACCCCATCTCCCACGGCACCAACGCCTCGACCCCACGGAACACCGCAAACCAGGCGGCCGTCGACACGATCGACGTCACGACCAACGGCAGGAACTGCACCCCCGACGCGACCATCTCCCGGCCGCGTTGGCGATCCAGGCGACCCGACCGATGCAGCCACACCAGTTCGATCGGCAGCAACACCACCGTGACGAGGTTCAACACCACCTCCCACGTCGTGAGGCTGCCAAGAACACTGTCGAGATCCATCATTCCGATTCCTTCCAATCGTTCAACATGACAACGATCGTATATACAATGAACGGAATCTGCTCGGAGGATGGCGCCTGTCACACGTCGTCATGCGGCGACGCCGGCTGCGACGAAAGTCGGGCGAGTGGAACGACTGGTACGAGTGGGCGGTCCCGCTCGCCGACGACCTGTGTGACGGCCTCGGACGAGATGACGCAGCCTGACCGGGCCACTGTCAGCAGCGTGTCAGCACGACTCGCACCGACCAGCGCAGACGAGCGTGCGGTTTCGCTCGGGAGCTGTCCCCGTCCAACAGGCGTACAACACGACGAGCACCAACGGGATCCTGCCAACGCCTACGACAGCGTTGCTCGGCGGTGCCGATTCGCCCGTTCATCAGGGGAAACGCCGATGAGCGCCGACAAGCGCCCACGGGCGTCGGTGCACTCATAACCCGAAGGTCGCAGGTTCAAATCCTGCCCCCGCCACCAAGCAAGAAACCAGCTCAGAGGCCCTTCCCGGGAGATCGGGAAGGGTCTCTGACGTTGTCGGGAGGGCTTCGCGCGAACAGAACGCGAACAACATTGACCTTCGGGATGGAACCTCGGGTTGCTCACAGCTGGTCCGTCGCGTCCCACTCGCCGGTGCTGGCCCGCCAGTCCCAGTCCTCGATGCGGGGCAGCGCATGCAAGGTCCCGTCGGCGCATGCGGCGGCGACGAGGTCGGAACCGCTGGACCAGGCGATCCCCGTGACCGCTGATCCGAGGTCGACGACGCCGACTGGTGCTGCGTGTTCGTCGCATCGCACGAGGAGCAGGCCTCCGCCGCCGGAGTCGGTCGCCACGCCGAGCACCGCGACCGGTGCGTCCGGACACCACGAGAATGCGTGGACGCGGCAGAACAGCGGAAGCAGCCGGCCTGGCGGCCCTGCGATCGGATGGACGTCGTCGAGGTCGAACACGGCGAGCCCTCCACTGGTCGCGATCCCGAGGTGGCGGCCGGTGGGGTCGAACCGGACGAGCCGTCCGTCGCTCGCGGGGCACGGCAGCACGTGGACGTGCACCTGCGGGTCGATCACCCTGCCGTCCTCGGCGGTCGGGCGGAGCCACAGGTAGTTCGTGGTGCCACGCGTGCTTGCGGCGGCCCAGCGCCCGTCGGGTGACCAGTCGACCTGCTCGACGGATCCACCCCACACCAGGTTCGCGTCGTCGCGATGTCGGAGCGTCGCGTCGAACTCGGTGACGTAGCCGTGTCCGCAGGCGATCAGACGGTTGGTCACGCCGGGGCCTGTGGCCCAGCGGATCTGCGCGATGGAGGCCGGTAGTCGCTCGCTGGAGGGGCCGCCGAGGATCGAGATATGTCGTCCGTGCGCGACGCCGAGCCCGGGTTCGCTCGAGGCGAGCGCGCTCACCCAGCCACCGAGTCGCTCACGATGACCGCCGACGTCGACCCAACCGTCGACCCCGCCGCTGGCGACGTCGCCGCCGAACCACGTGACGCACGACGTTCCCGACGGGTGACGGAGCCTGCGATCGATCACCAGTCCAGCCTTGTCGAACACGACCACGTCGCCGCCGGAGCATCCGACGGCGAGACGTTCGTCCGTAGGTGACCAGACGAGCTCGGCGATGGTGTCGCCGGCATCGACGCTCCACACCGCCGGGCCGAGACCCACGAGGCCGTCGGTCTTCGTCACGCCGAACCACCCGGACGAAACGCGGTGATCCCGCCGCAGGTCTCGAGGCGCGGTCCGCCGATCAGATCGATGCAGTAGGGGATCGCGGGCAACACCGCGCGGAGGCAGTCGTCGATCGCCGACGGCTTTCCCGGCAGGTTGACGATCAACGAGCTGCCACGGACGACGGCGGTCTGCCGGGACAGAATCGCGGTCGGCACCGCAGCAAGCGATACCTGCCGCATCAGCTCACCGAAGCCTGGCAGCACCTTGTCGGCCACCGCCTCGGTCGCCTCCGGCGTCACGTCGCGTGCGGCCGGCCCGGTCCCACCGGTCGTCACCACGAGACAGCATTCGTCTTCGTCGCACAGTTCTCGCAAGCAGGCCTCGATCTCAGGTGCCTCGTCGGGCACGAGTCGCCGAATCGCAGACCACTGCGACGACAGATGTGTCTCGAGGAACCGCCCGATCGCCGGGCCACCACGGTCGTCGTACTCGCCGCGACTTGCCCGGTCGGACACCGTGACGATGCCGATGAGCGCGATGGTCGATGTCGCCCGAGGTTCCACGACCGGAGCCTAGGCCGCATGCCCAACAAAATCGGAATTGTTCCGATTCAATAGTCGAATCGGAACGATTCCGATTAGGGTGATGTCATGTCGATGATCGAGGCGTGGGATCGCCAGCAGGAGATGTACATCGGTGAGCGGGAGGAGCGGTTCGCCGTGCTGCTCTCGGCCGTGGAGTGGCACTCGGAACTCGCTGGTACCGCGAGTCCGACCGTGGTCGATCTGTGTTGTGGGCCGGCGGCCATCGGCGAACGATTGCTTCGGCGTCTCCCCGGTTCGAGGTACGTCGGCGTGGACATCGATCCGGTGTTGCTCGAGCTGGCGCGTCAGGCCACCGCAACGTTCGGCCCGCACCGCGCCGAGATCGTCGAACACGACGTCGCTGACGACGGCTGGCTCGCGAGCGCACCGATCGGTGACGTCGACGTGGTGTGCTCGTCGACCGCGCTGCATTGGCTCTCTGCCGACGAGCTCGACGACGCGCTCGGGCACGCCTTCCGGTCACTCCGACCGGGTGGGATCCTGCTCAACGCCGACCACCTCGGATACGCAGACGCTCCGTCGTCCACGTCGCTCGCAGGGTGGATCGCCGCTCGTGATGCCGAGCGGGCGGTCGCCGGTGGTGCGGTCAGCTGGCACGCGTGGTGGGAGTCGGCACGTTCGGACGCGCGCCTGGCACCGCTGTGCGCGCGCCGCGACGAGGTCTTCCCGCCGACCGAGGCGGCCCCTGATGGGGTGGATGAGGTCGAGGAGGCGAGGGCGTCGACCGAGCGACGCCCGCCGCTCGCCGGCTTCATCGACGCTGCACGGCGCGCGGGTTTCGTCGAGGTCGACACGATCTGGCAGCGGTTCGACGACCGGATCGTGATGGCGGTCAAGGCCGCTTCCAGCGCTCGATGATCGCCTCGACAGGGCCGATTCCCGTACGCGCATCCGTCGCACCTGACCGCACTGGATGGACATGGAGTCGGCGGCCGTTGCTGATCGGGCTCTCGCTGGCCGCGTTCGTCTCGGTGGTCGTTGCCATCGGTCTCGGCCCGGTCGCTGTCGCACCGGCGACGGTCGTGCGGATCATCGGCCACCACACCATCGGGTTCCCGGCCGAGCAGACCTGGGCGCGTACGGACGACTCGATCATCTGGGAGGTCCGGCTCCCGCGGGTGCTCCTCGGCGCGATCGTCGGTGCGGCGCTCGGCGTGGTCGGCGTGGCGCTGCAGGCGTTGGTCCGCAACCCGCTGGCAGAGCCCTACATCCTCGGCGTCAGCTCGGGGGCGTCGACCGGTGCCGCCGCCGCGATCCTCTTCGGCGTCGGCGCAGGCCTCGGCCCCGAGTCGGTGTCGCTGATGGCGTTCTTCGGGGCTCTCGGCGCGCTGGCCCTCGTGCTGGGATTGGCCCGGTCCACCGGACGCATCACCCCGTCGAGGATGCTGGTCGCCGGCGTCGCCGTCAGCTACCTGCTGAGCGCGACCACGAGTCTGCTGATCCTCTTCGCCGACTCCACCGAAGGTGCAAGGGCGGTGATGTTCTGGCTGCTCGGTTCACTGGTGAACGCCGACTGGTCGACACTCCCCATCGGCTACGCGGGGATCACCGCAGGCATCACCGTGGTGTTCTGGTGGCGGCGCCGGCTCGACCTTCTCGCCCTCGGGGACGAGACCGCACTCGCCAGCGGTGTGGACCCAGGAAGAACCCGGCTCGTGCTCGTCGTCGTGATCGCCCTCTGCGTCGGCTGCGCCGTCTCGCTGTCGGGAGGCATCGGCTTCGTCGGACTCGCCGTCCCCCACATCGCCCGACGGATCGTCGGCCCGATCCACCGCCACCTGGTCCCCGCCGCTGCAACGCTCGGCGCCGTCGTCCTGGTCTGGGCCGACGTCGCAGCACGCATGGTGCTTCAACCGCGTGAACTCCCGATCGGCGTCGTCACCGGTGTGCTCGGCGCCCCCGTGCTCGTCGCGCTCGTCCGCAAGCTCCCTCACAACACCTGAGCGCCACCGAGCGCCAGAAAGGAACACACCACATGAACCCGTCCCCGAACCGACGCCGGGCGGTCGCCTGCATCGCCGCGCTCGGCCTGCTCGCCGCCGCCTGCGGCGATGACGATGCCGCATCGCCGGCCGACACGACGGCCGCCGCAGCGCCGGCCACCGAAGCTCCCATTGACACCACTGCGGCGACGACCGCCGCCGAGGACGAGTCCGCCCTTCCGTTCACGTTCACCAACTGCGGTCAGGAGTTCACCATCGATGGGCCTCCGGAGCGGGTGATGCTGATGGAGGCCGCCGCGCCATCGCTGCTGTTCGCAGCCGGTGCGATCGATCGCGTCGTGGCGCGGATCGAAGACTTCCCCGAGGAGTACTACACGCCCGAGGAGATGGAGGTCCTCGACGCGATCCCGGCCCTGCAGGCCGAGGCCACCTCGACCGGTGGTGTCGAGGTGTCGCTCGAGGCGATCATCGAATACGAACCCGACATCGTCATCGGCTACGACACCGAGACCATCACCGCCGACGCACTCGCCGACGTGGGCATCCAGCTGTACGTGATGCCACCGTTCTGCGAGAACCCGCCGAAGCCGTCGTTTGACAGCATCGTCGACGAGCTCCGGTTCTACGGCCAACTGTTCGGCACGTCCGCCATCGCCGACCCTGCCGCCGACGAACTCGCCGCCACCGTCGCGTCGGCGGCCGACGCCCCGGTCGCCGAGGGCAAGACCGCCGCCGCGCTCTACGTCAGCTCCGACGGCAGCGCGATCTACGCCTACTCGGCGCTCGGCATGGTGCACCCGCAGATGGAAGCGCTCGGCATGACCAACGTGTTTGCCGAGTTGAGCGAACGCGTCCCCGAGGTGTCGATCGAGGTGGTCATCGACCGCAACCCGGACGTGCTTGTCCTGCTCTACGACGACACCGGCCTCACCCCCGAAGAAATCGCGGCGCTGGTCACCGAGCTCCCCGGCGCGAGCAGCATCACCGCAGTCGCTGACGGCGCCGTCTACCCCCTGCTGTTCAACTACGCAGAACCCCCGACCCCGCTCGTCGTGAAGGGTCTCTCGGTACTGTCCGAACAGATCACGGGCTGAGCGGCCGATGATCGCAGCGACCGGGGTTGAGCTCCGGTTCGGCGCGACCGACGTCCTGTCCGGGGTGCATCTCTCCACGCACCCCGGACAGGTGATCGGCCTGATCGGGCCCAACGGCAGCGGGAAATCCACACTGCTGCGTTGCCTCTACGGCATGCTCCGCCCACACCGCGGTGCAGTGCTCATCGACGAGCAAGCCATCGAGTCGCTCCCTCGACGCGCGATCGCACGCACGATCGCGGTCGTCGCCCAAGACGCGGCGGCAGACGGCATCGACATCACCGTCGGCGAGTTCGTGCTCCTCGGACGCCACGTCCACCGCGCCGATCATCACGGCTTCACCACCGACGATCACCACGTCGCCCTTGCTGCGCTCGACCGCGTGAACCTGTCCGATCTCGCGGGGCGAAGGCTCCACGAGCTGTCAGGGGGTGAGCGCCAACGAGTGATGATCGCACGATGCGTCGCGCAACAGAGCCCGGTGATGCTGCTCGACGAGCCGACCAACCAC
>CALACD010000564.1 GCA_937890445.1 uncultured Acidimicrobiia bacterium
ACACCGTCACTTGGAAAGAAGACTGCGGGCGGGTGATTGTTGCAGTTTCCGGCTGCCATCCAGGCGTTGTCCATGCGAGTAGAGACGCTTTGGGAGCAAGAATGGTTCCGCCCTGAGCCAAAAGTCTCGGAAAAGGTCGCTGACCAGCATAAACGCAAAGGAGTTTCACCGGCCGATCTCCGGCTTCGGCGCCGATAGCCTGGAGAACATGACCGACGTTGCCTCCACCGAAGAACAGCTGCCTCCGGTGGCCCACGCCACCATCGTCTATCTCGGCCCCACCGCCCCCCATTGGGAAATTCGTGGCCACTTCGGCGACGAGAAGATGATCGATGACTTTCGGACTCGGGTGAACGCACGGTTGCTTCTGCTCCCGAAGCACGATCCGCAGTTTCGACGGAATCGTGAGCGCGTGAATCGTGATGCCGAGCGCGAGTTGATCCGGCTCGACTGGGATCTGGGCGATGAACCGGTTCCGTCACCTCGGCATGTGGCCGCTGCGGCTCCCGCACCTGAGGCCGTCGTCCAAGAGGCCGTGGTCGAAGAAGCTGTGGTCGAAGAAGCCGTGGTCGAGGAGGCTGCTGTCGAGGAGGCTGCTGTCGAGGAGGCTGCTGTCGAGGTTCCGGCGGAGGCCGCTGGCGAATAGATGCAGATCATCGGTGTCGACCTCGGCGGCACGAAGATCCTCAGCCGTTGTGTGAACACCGAGACCGGTTGGGCCACTGGCCGTTCGAAGAAGCAGACACCTCGGACCGGTCCCGATCACATCTTGGAAACGGTTGTCGAAACCGTCGCTGCCCTGCCTGGTGCTGACG
Organism: uncultured Acidimicrobiia bacterium; assembly: GCA_937890445.1. Classification (GTDB taxonomy): domain Bacteria; phylum Actinomycetota; class Acidimicrobiia; order Acidimicrobiales; family SZUA-35; genus JAHECQ01. Next base: position 816 of record CALACD010000564.1, read on the forward strand.
AGGCCGATGCCATTGGAATCGGTATGCCAGGCCTTGTCACGGCTTCGGGCCAGGTTGGCCCGTGCCCGAATCTGACCGGATGGACCGAACGGGTTCCGGTGGGGGAGTATCTGTCGGCAGCATTTGGCAAGCCGGTGATCGTCGCCAACGATGTCAACTGCGGAGCCCTGGCCGAACACCGCTTGGGGTCGGGTCGTGGTGTCGCAGATCTCCTCGCCGTCTTCGTGGGAACCGGCGTGGGTGGCGGCCTGATCCTGGGGGGAGAAATGGTGGTCGGAACGCGAGGAATGGCCGGCGAGATCGGCCATTTGACGGTGCACCCCGGTGGTCGGCGATGTGCTTGCGGCGGGCTCGGCCATCTCGAGGCCTACGCTGGCAGGGCAGGCATCGAGGCAGCTGCGCGAGAGCAGGCGGCGGCCGGTCGGCGAAACATGCTGGCTGATCACGCGGGTACCGGGGCCCTCAAGTCTCGCCATCTGCAGATTGCGCTCGATCAGGGCGACGACGTTGCTCACGAGCTGATCGAGGACGCGGCTCGAGCTCTGGCCCTCGCCCTCGGCAGCGTCGCCACGCTCCTCGATCTGCCCCGAGTCGTGCTCGGTGGCGGTGTGGTCGACAAACTTGGCCAACCGTTCATCGACCGGATCCGAGCCTCGGACCTCTTCGGTGGTTTCGGCCACGACGTGTGTGAGCTGGTGCCGGCTGATCGCATCGACGATGCCGGGGTCGTGGGGGCGGCGTTGTTCGCCGCCGATGTCATGGCAGCCTGAGAATCGACCGGACAACCTTTGAACTCGGTCACACCTGGGCCGATGGAGACACAGGTGTTTCGTTGTCGACATGAGGAGGTTTTGACGTGGCGGACGATCCTGACCTGCACATGCTGGGAACGGAACGATTCACCAACCGCGAGCTGTCTTGGCTGGATTTCAACGGTCGTGTGCTTTCCATGGCGGAAGCTGTCGACGTTCCGTTGCTGGAGCGCTTGAAGTTCTGCGCGATCTACGCATCGAATCTCGATGAGTTCTTCATGGTGCGGGTGGCCGGGCTCAAGGACCAGATGGCTGCCGGGTTGACCCGCAACACGCCGGACGGCCTGGGACCTCAGGCGCAGTTCGAGCTGATATCGCAACGAGTCGCTCGGCAATCTCATCGGTTGGAGCGGGTGCTCATCGATCGTCTGCTTCCCGCGTTGGAGGAGGCCGGCATCTTCATCGTCGATTGGGACCAGCTCGACGACCGAGAACGAGCCGCTGCGGCCATCGAGTTCGATCAGCGCATCTTCCCTGTGCTGACGCCGCTGGCCGTGGATCCCGGGCATCCCTTTCCCTACATCTCGAACCTCTCACTGAACCTGGCGGTCCAGGTCACCGATCCGGGCTCGGGACGTCGACGGTTCGCCCGATTGAAGGTGCCCGACAACCTGCCCCGATTCCTCGCACTGGCCTCCGGTCGCTTCGTTCCTCTCGAACAGGTCATCGGCGCTCACCTCTCCGATCTCTTCCCCGGGATGGAAGTCACGGGTTCGTGGCCGTTCCGGGTGACCCGGAACGCGGATCTGACGGTCAACGACGAAGACGCCGAGGACTTGCTCGAGGCCATCGAGCTCGAGTTGCGACGCCGTCGGTTCGGTCGTGCCATTCGGCTCGAGGTCGACCACACGATGGCGGCCGAGGTGCGGGAGCTGCTGGTACGGGAGCTGGATCTCGATGATTCCGACGTCTACGGGTACCGGGGTCCGCTCGACGCCACCGGCTTCTGGTCCATCGTCGGTCTCGATCGTCCCGACCTGTGCTATCCGACGTTCGCCGGAGTGACGCCGGCTCGACTGCGTGACATCGAGGGGTCCGACGATCTGTTCGAGCGGCTTAGAGAGGGAGACATCATCCTTCACCATCCGTACGACTCGTTCAGCGCGTCGGTCAACGAGTTCGTTCGCTATGCATCCAGGGATCCGAAGGTCGTAGCAATCAAGCTGACCCTCTACCGAACCTCGGGCGACTCGCCCATCGTGGAATCGCTCATTCGTGCTGCCGAGCTGGGCAAACAGGTTGCCGTGTTGATCGAGGTGAAGGCTCGGTTCGACGAGCGGGCCAACATCCAGTGGGCCCGTCGCCTGGAAGAGGCCGGTGTGCACGTTGCCTACGGCCTGGTCGGATTGAAGATCCACACGAAGACGACGCTGGTCGTCCGATCCGAGTCCGATGGTCTGCGGCGGTACTGCCACATCGGCACCGGCAACTACAACCAGCGCACTGCCAGTATCTATGAGGACATCGGACTGCTGACGAGCGATCCCGAGATCGGCGATGATCTCACTCAGCTGTTCAACTTCCTGACGGGGTACGGTCGCGATGTCGATTACCAGAATCTCCTGGTGGCACCCCAGTCCTTGCGGCCAGCTCTGGCCGAACTGATCCGCAACGAGTGCCGGGCGGGCGTCGAGGGGCGGATCATCATGAAGATGAATGCGCTGGTCGACCCTGACTTCATCGACCTGTTGTACGAGGCGAGCCAGGCTGGGGTGCAGGTCGACCTGGTTGTGCGGGGTAGTTGCATGCTTCGACCCGGCGTCGCAGGCCTTTCGGACAACATCCGGGTCCGCTCGATCGTCGGCCGTTATCTGGAACACTCTCGGATCTACTACTTCGCCAACGCTGACGGACCGGGTGAGCCCGGCTATTACATCGGTTCCGCCGATCTGATGCCTCGCAATTTGGATCGTCGAGTGGAAGCTGTGGTCCGCATCACCTTGCCGAGCATCGAAGATCGCATCCAGGAGATCATCGCCACCAACCTGAACGACGACTCCCTGGCGTGGGAGCTCGACTCGAGCGGGGAGTATCACCGACGTTCGGAGCGCACCGTCAACGCCCACGATGTGTTCGAGCAGTTGGCAACCGAAAGGACTCACGCCGACCCGTTGAATCCGGAACGATGGTCCAACGGCCGTTGGCGTCCGAGCCTCGATCGCGACTTCCTCGGCTGATCTCGGGCCCCATGCCTTTCAAATCCTGCGATCCGCTGATTGGCTGGTGTCATGGTTGAACGGGTGCGTGCCGCCGGTTGCGTGGTCTGGCGAGTGAGCCAGACCGGCACGGTCGAGGTCTTGGTGGTGCATCGTGACCGCTACGACGACTGGTCGTTTCCCAAAGGCAAGCTCGAAGCCGGGGAGACCGAGCTGGAGTGCGCACTGCGCGAAGTGGAGGAGGAGACGAATCTGAAGGGCGAGGTGGGAGCCGAACTGCCCTCGGTCGAGTATGTCGACCACAAGGGGCGGGACAAGATCGTGCGATATTGGCTGTTGCGTCACCTGTCCGGTCAGTTCGTCGTCAACGACGAAGTCGACCAGGTCCGCTGGGTGTCACCATCACAAGCAGTCGAGGTGTTGAGCTATCGCCATGACATCGCCCTGGTCGGTGCCACACAGCAGGATCCCACGGTTCGGGCCGCCGTTGGAGACGCCGGGCGATCGTGACCAGCTTCTCGGCCTTGTGGTCGACACCGGCCCGGCCCTCGAGTTGGTTCTCCGACGACGAGTTGCGTCGGTCCCGGTCCTATCATCGCCCGCTGGGGCGGGCCGCCGCCATGCGAACCACGGCACAGATCCTTCTGCTGGCGACGGCTCACGTCGCGACCTTGGTGGTGGCGCCAACGACGGAGTCAGGCCTGGTGAAGGTGGCGACCGCGGCCGTTCTGGCGGGTTTGGCTCTGTGGTTGCCGATGGCCGTCGCCGATGGGTGGTTCGAGTTCCGGCATGAAGTTCGTTTCGGTCGGGACCCGTTGCCGGTTGGACAGTTCCTGGTCGGGTCTCTGACCAGCGCTGCGATGGTGGTGACCGGTCTGGTTGCCATCAGCGGCATCGTCGCAGTCCTGATATCGCGTACGGTGCTGTGGTCGTTGCTGCTGGCATTGATGGTGGTGGCTGGTCATGGGCTGGTGGCCCGTATAGATGGTCGGCTGGCCGAGCTGACGCACCCGGGGGACCGGCTGGATCCGATCGAGGCCGAACCCTTCATCGAGCTGGCTGAACGAGCCGGTGTCAGCGGGGTCGAGTTCGGTTGCATGAGGTCCGATGACGTCCCGGGACTGAACGCGATGACGACCGGGGCCGGCCAGCGACGACGAATTCTGGTGACCTCCGAACTGATGAAGGCCGATGGCCGACTTCGAGACCACGTGGTCGGCCATGAGTTGGCGCATCTCCGCTTCGGTCATCTCCGATCGTCGGCGACAGCAAGTGCCGCTGCTGCCGCCTTCGTCTTTCTCGGGCTCGGCCTGCTGGTCGAGCTGAATCCACCGGTCGGCTGGTTGGGACTGGCTGATCTGACCGATCAGCGAGCCGGGGTGGTCCTGTTCGGCGCCGCCGCGTTGCTGGCCCTGGGCATCAGTCCGTGGCGGGCATGGCAGGCTCGGGTCTTCGAACGGTCCGCTGATCGCTTCGCCCTGCAGCTGACCGAACCGGTGCCGCTTCCCCTGCTCCGAGAACTCCATGTGACCGAACGGGCTGATCTCGAGCCGGGGCGATGGGCCCGGTGGCTCGGCGTGCACCCACCGCCGGCAGAACGTCTGGAGGTTGCGAGCCGCGTGGGTGAGCGCCCACCTAACATGCGGGCAAAGGAACGCGACACCACGAAGCGGAGCTGACGAGTGGACGAGGAGCAGACTCGAACCCAGACGGGGGATCCGTCCGGGTCGCGGGCGCGCCGTTCTGATTCGCAGCGTTCGGGTCGGCCCGGTTCCGCAGGGGCTCGGTCGAAACCTCAGGGCGCGGCCGCGTTCCACGTCAGCCCGTTCGCACGCTTGGCTCGCTGTCACGGGGCGGGTATGGCGGGTGACGCCATGGTTGCGGTTGCGCTGGCCGACTCCCTGTTCTTCTCGATCGATCCCAACGACGCCCGGTGGAAGGTTGCCCTCTATCTGTTGCTGACCGTCGCACCCTTCGGCGTCGTTGCCCCTTGGCTGGGGCCGGCCATGGACCGGTTGCGAGGTGGCCACCGTTTCATGATGATCGCGGCGGCGGCGGGTCGGAGTCTCTTGGCCGTCGCCATGGCCGTGTATGTCGACAGTCTGTGGCTGTTCCCACTTGCGTTCTCGATGCTGGTACTTGGCAAGACGCATCACATCGCGAAAAGCGCCCTGGTTCCTGCCGTGGTGCGCGACGAATCGGCCCTGGTCGAAGCCAACTCGCGACTATCGATCATCTCGTCGGTCGCGGCAGGGCTGGCCGGGATCCCTGCCATCCTGTTCCTGACATTGGGTGGGTCGATGTGGACGCTCGGTCTGGCCGCGGTGATGTTCCTGGTGGCGGCGGCGTTGGGGTTGCAGATGCCCTCGGTGATGGTGGCCGAGTCTCCGGCGGGAGCCGAGGAGAAGGCGGAGATGCGGGGCGCCGGCATCGTGTTGGCGGCAAGCGCAATGGGGTACGTGCGGGCGGTCGTCGGGTTCCTCACCATGCTCCTGGCCTTCGAATTGCGGGGCGGTGTCGATCCGGGCCCGACCGGGGTCGGTGTCGCCGTGGGCCATCGTGTTCGCGAATCCCTGGGGCTACTTCGGCTCGATCTGACCAGTGGCGGCGCGCCGGCCTGGCATTTCGGCGTCGTCCTCGGTGCCATTGGCATCGGGGGCTTGAGCGGCGCGTTCAGCTCGCCCCGATTGCGACGGGCTTTCCCCGAGGAACGCATCCTGGCAGGAGTATTGGCCGGCGTTGGCCTGTTCGGGTTCCTGGCTGCGTTGGCCGGTGGGTTGATCGGAGCGCTGTTGGTGGCGTTCGCCGTGTCCGTGGCGGGACAGGCCGGCAAGCAGTCGTTCGACGCCATCGTGCAGCGCGATGCAACGGAGTCGAACCTCGGCCGGTCGTTCGCTCGCTTCGAGTCGCGTTTCCAGTTGCTCTGGGTCTTCGGCGCCCTCATCCCCGTGGTGCTCCCGATCCCGGCCCGACTCGGGTTCCTGGTGCTGGCGGGAACGGCAACGTTTGCTGCGGTCAGCTACTGGCTCGGTCGGGACCCGTCGCCCAAGACGGCCGGCGTGAAGAAGGCGGCTGCGAAAGCATCGAACCGAGCGCAGAGCATGCCGCGACCGAATCGGTCGCGCCGATCGTCTTCGGCCACCGAGGGCGCTTCTTCCGAGGGTTCTCCCTCGGTTGGAGAACCTGCCCCCGGGACCCCTTCGAAGACTTCTGCTTCGGGCCCACGTTCGCGTCGGTCACGAGGCGAGGCGGGTCGTGACCGAATCCGGCCTTCGACCCCGGCTCCGCCCGAGGGTACCGACGGCCTGCCTGGGTTTGCCGATCTCCCCGTGGACCCAACCGATACCTACGTCCTGCCGCCCGGGCCGCCACCGACCGAACCGCCGCCCCGACCCTGAGACGGCTCGGGGCGATCAATCCAGCCCGTCGAGTCCGGAGAGGTCATCGGGAACATCGATGGCCCCAGCAGGCAGGTCGGGATCCAGCCCGATTCGGGCCAACCACAGTCCAGGAGCGTCGACCTCGGCTGCAGTCGGCAGGTCGAGTTCGTCGTGCCACAGCCGTTCCAGAGCTTCGTCCCCGGCTCGCTCGACGATTCCGGTGATGAAGGCCTCGCCCCGTTCGAGCGTGCTGTCGGTGATGTCGATGCCGAGGACCCGTTCCATGAAACGATCGGCCGGGGCTCCGTCGGTGGTGCGGTGGCGAAGGAGGGATCGAATGGCGCCGGGGTCCGAGACCAGCCCGCGGCCGATCCTGGTGACCGTGTGATCGACGAAACCGAGCACGGCGGCCACCAAGGCATCGAGTTGGGGGAGCAACAGCTCATGGGTCGAGGTCCGCATCATCGAGAACAAGACGTCGGGATCGTTGAGGGTCTCGGCCAGCTGGCCGATCTGAGCGAAGTCGGTGATGTCTCCGAACTGCTCCATCAGCGTCGGCGCGTCGAGGCGGAATGCGGTGGCGAAATCGATGAACAATGCATCGAGCCGGGCTCGGACGTGGGGTACCGAGAGAACGGCATGAGCCGTCAGCTCGTGGATGAGAACCCACAGCCGCATCTCCGCCACCGGAATGCCGCCCAGAATGGCAGCATCGTCGATGGCCGACGGGACGAGTAGGACATCGGCGGTCGGTCGTGGCACCGGTAGGTCGTATTGTCCGAGCGCGTGCTGGCCGAGATAGCCGATCATGGAACCGGCACCCATGGCGACCATCATCGGGCTCATGGCCTGGAACATCTGGGAGAACATGGCGCCGAAGGGGTCGACGTCGTCAGGACCCGTGCCCGCGTCTCGGAGCGGGCGGGCCAGGGCCTCGCTGAACCGTTCGAAGAACGGTCGGTAGATCTTCAGGCTCTCCGAGGTCCATTCCGAACGGGTGACGGGCCGCACCTTGACCGACGGGTCGAGTCGGAGCCCGGGCGCTTGTCCGAGATGGAGCTCGGCGACCCGGGCCAGGTCCAGGATGGCCAGCCGGACGAGCGGATCGACGTTGGGCTCGGGAGCGCCTTCGTTGGCGACTCCCTGGGCGATCTGGGCCGCTTGGGCCCAGGGGTCACCACCTTGGATTCCGCTGAAGAGCTTGCTGAGGTCGCCGAAGGGAAAGTCGGCGCCTCCGGGTGGATCGGTGGGTGACACAAGGGCATCGTAGAACGGTGACATCCATTGCGGTCACCGGGGCTGCCGGTGAAGTGGGTCGGCGAGTTCTCCGCCAGCTGGCCTGGGACCCCGAGGTGACCCGTCTGGTCGCCATCGATCGCGACCCGCTGACCGCTCGGAACGGGATAGAAGTTTTCCAGCTCGATCTGTTGGAGGCCGATCTGGCCGCTGCCTTCGCTGGACTCGACACGGTTGTCCATCTGGCTGAGGAGAGTCGCCGGCCCGAGGACGGCGATGTCGCCGAGCGGATTCTGCGTCGGGTGCTCGGCGCTGCATCAGATGGAGGGTGTCACCATCTGGTCGTCTTGTCATCGGCGACCGTGTACGGCGCCCGGGCCGACAATCCAGTGCCCCTGATCGAGACCCAGGCAGTCCGTCCCAATCCTGATCTGGCTTTCGCGGTGACGAAGCAACGGGTCGAGCGCCTGACCGAACAGTGGGTCTCGGCCGACGCCCTCAGGTCGGCGGCCGTTCTGCGACCCACGGTGACGTTGTCGGAGGGCGGCGCCAGTTGGGTGGCGAAGTCTCTCCGGGCCGCAGCAACGGTAAGACCCGATCGGGTCGATCCACCGGTGCAGTTCCTCCATCACGATGATCTGGCCTCGGCCGTCAGCATGGTCGCTCGCCAGCGTCTGGACGGGGTGTTCAATGTTGCGCCCGATGGGTGGATCGGTCCCGAAGCGTTCCGGGAGTTGTCCGGAGGCCTGCAGGTACGGGTACCGATCGCGGTCAGCGATCGGCTGTTGCGGGCTGGTCGTCGTTTCGGGGTGGGCTCGACCCCTCCGGGCATCGAGCCGTACGTGCGTCACTCCTGGGTCGTCGCCAACGACCGGCTACGGCTGGCCGGTTGGACACCGGTGTTCTCGAACGAGGAGGCCTACGTATTGGGGACCCCGCCACCACCGTGGTCGGTGAGTGCCCAGCGTCGACAGGAGCTGGCGTTGGGTGCGGCGTCGATCGGGGTCGCCGGCGTCGCTGCCGCTGCAGCGGCGGTCACCCGCCGTTGGTCGCGCTAGTTGCGTCCGCTGGCGATACCGGCCGTCGACCGACCTCGACGGTGGTCTGCCGGTCGGTGGATTCGGTCCGGACCACGAGGGACAACTGGCCGCCGACGCCAGCGTCGCGAACCCAGCGAACCACATCGGCCATGCCGGTGACGGGTTCGCCGTTGATCGACACGATCACGTCGCCCACCGCGAGGCCGGCCAGTGCCGCCGGCCCATCGGGGTCGATCTGGGTGATGGTGACCCCGTACTCGGTCCCCTTCCCACTGGTCCCGATCCAGCCTGGATGGGCCCACCCGTCGTGCATGATCGATTGACCGATCGTTCGTACCCGTTCGATGGGTACCGCGACGGCGAGATAGTCGTTGCTGTCGATGACCATGCCGACGGTGCGGCCTTGATCGTCGAGCAGGGCCGCGCCGGCGGCAGCGTCGGGGAAGCGTGCGGTGGTGTAGAGCGTGTCGAGCACCGGGTGTCCATCTCGAGTGGTGGCTCGCTCGCCGTAGGAGATGATGTTGCCTTCCACCACGATCAGATCGGACTCGCCGTCGTGGGCGACCAGGCGACACTGGGTTCCCAATGGCTCTACGTCCTCGGCCACCGTGATCTCCGCCATGGCGAAGTCTTCGGGCTCGACGGGAGTCAGAACTGCGAGATCGGTGAAGAGATCGGTCCCTTGCAGGTCGACCGCGGACATGCCGTTGTCGGTCACAGCCAGCGCCTGATGGCGATCGCCGAGAGCGGATGCACTCGTAAGGACCAGCCCGTCGATCAGCAGGGCGCTGGCCACCGGGGTCGTGCCGTCGGTGTCGTACAGGGCAATGATTCCCGCAAGGTTGTCGTCGCCACCGGGCAGCCGGATGGCTCGAGTGGTCAACGTGGTTGTCGTGAGTAGACCAGTCGTGGACGTCCAGTCGAGCGACCGTTCGAGCTGGGCACCCGACACCTCGGTCACCTCGGTCACCTCGGTCACCTCGGTCGCCGATGCGGTGGGATGCACGGGTGCGGGTTCTCGCGTCTCGAACTGAACCGGCGCCGCGGCGTCGGTCATCGAGGCGTTGCCGGTCGCAGGATCGATCGGATCGAACTCGGGCTCGCCGCCGCCGAGGGAGGCGACCACGACCACTCCGGTCAGGAGCACGGCGGCTCCGACCGCGCCCGCAGCGCCGCGACTGCCGAAGGATCGGCGAGACCATCGAGAGCGAGGAGGCAGATCCGTGCGAGCTGCCGCCGCATTGGCGGCCGCCACCTCGGAAGGGTGCCGCCAGGCGCGCATCGACGGATCGGGTGGCGGTCCTCCCATCGGACGGTCATGCTCGTTGTCGGGGGCCACAGCGCAAACAGTACAAGGGGTTCCGACCGGAACTTTCGCGCCCCTGGCCGCCGCCGTGTCTCGCCCCCTAGCATGGGCAGGTGCTTCCTCCCAGTGTTGGCGATACTTGGACCGGGCTCGTCGAGGGTCCTCTTCCCGTCGATGCTGCCTCGTCATGGGCCGTCCTGCCGTCCTGTGGGGCAGTGGTGGTGTTCAGCGGGACGTCGCGTGACCACTCTGAAGGCCGAGATGACGTGTCGGTACTGGAGTACGAGGCCTACACCGAGCAGGTCGTGCCCCGATTGGACGCCATTGCGTCCCGCGCTCGCCGGCAGTGGCCGGATCTGGGGCGTATCGTGTTGTTGCATCGCACCGGTGTCGTCCCGGTGGGGGAGTCGGCGGTGGTGGTGGCGGTTTCGTCGCCTCATCGCGTCAACGCGTTCGAGGCTGCTCGCTTCGGCATCGACACGTTGAAGTCGACCGTGCCGATCTGGAAGAAGGAGACCTGGGCCGAGGGGCAGAGTTGGGGTCTCGAGCCACAGCACATCGAAGAGATCGACTCGGTCATGAGCGATGCATCGGTGGTCGGGGATGCGTTCGAGAGTGACGCAGGGTCTTGAGTCGCGACCTGGCCATCGATCTGGGAACCGCCAACACGCTGGTGTGGGCTCGCGGCGAGGGCATCGTGCTCAACGAACCGTCCGTCATTGCGCTCAACACTCGTTCTGGCGACGTGCTCGCAATCGGTCGTGATGCTCGGAAGATGATCGGGCGAACGCCGAGCCACATCGTGGCTGTTCGGCCGCTGCGGCAAGGCGCGATCACCGACTTCGAAATCACGGAACGCATGATTCGTCTGGTGCTGCACCGGGCCGGCGTGTCACGGTTCAACCGACCTCGAGTCATCATTTGCGTACCGTCGGCCATCACTGCAGTAGAACAGCGGGCAGTGCGCGAGGCGGCCCGGCGGGCCGGTGCTGCCGAGGCCCATCTGTTGGAGCAGCCGATGGCGGCCGCCATCGGGGCCGGCCTGCCGATCGATCAACCGATCGGCAACATGGTGGTTGACATCGGTGGTGGTACGACCGAGACAGCTCTGATCTCGTTGGGGGGCGTTGTCGCCCTCGAGGCCGTCCGCGTCGGTTCGTTCGACATCGATGCGACCATTCAGACCTATGTGCGACGAGAGCACGGGATCGCCGTTGGCGAGCAGACGGCGGAGCAGATCAAGCTGGCGATCGGCTCGGCCTACCCGAGTGACGAGGAATGGGGCGCCGAGGTTCGGGGACGAGAGTTGATGAGCGGACTTCCCCGCACGGTGACTCTGACGGCCAGCGAGATGCGTGACGCCATTGACGAGCCGCTGTCGGCAATGGTGGATTCGGTGGTGTCGTGTCTTGGGAGCGCTCCTCCCGAGTTGGCGCAGGATCTGATCGTTCGCGGGATCCACCTGGTGGGCGGTGGCGGCATGCTCCGAGGGATGGACACTCGCATTGCCAAGGCGGCACAGGTGCCGGTCACGCTGGTGAACCAGCCTCTCGAGGCGGTCGTGTTGGGGGCCGGTCAGTGCATCGAGTCGTTCGACGAGGTACGTGACATGTTCATGACCAGTCGGAGTCGTCGCTAGTCCTTGTCGCGCCCGTTGCGGTCAGGCGGCGGGGCCGGGAGGTTGGGGTAGGAGATCCTCTGCCACTTGGCGCACCTGCCAATCCCGGTCCTTTGTGGCCAGCTCCAACGCGGCATCGACGTCGGGTCCGTCGAAGGGGGCCAGCGCGATCACGGCTCGACGCCGAACGGCTGCCTTGTCGCCGAGGGCAGACAGGATGGTGGGGAGATCTGCGTGCAGCGCACCGAGCGCGGCAACTGCTGCCTCCCGACAGAGCGCATCTTCGTGGGTTCGAGCCATCCGGGCCAGCGACTCGACGACATCGGGCGTCGGCTGCTCGAGCTCCCCGAGGGCAAAAGCACCCACCTCGGCGATCTCGGCCTGGTCGTCGAGCACCCCGATCAGCAACCGGAGCAGATCGGGGTCGGGCTCCATCCTGGCCGACAGTTCGACCGCTCGATGCCGGACTGCGGGGTCACTGTCGGTCAGAAATCGCTGCATCAAGGGTTGATCGAGGAGTTCCAAGCGGGCGCACGCTCCGATCGACGCCCGTCGAACGGCGGGATCGTCGTGGCTGACCGCGCTCATGACGAGGTCTCGGTCGCCGCGGAAGCCTGCTTCGGTCACCGACCGAATCAACGCAAGATCGGGCAGGTGGTGGTTATTGGACACGAGACGTGGAATGCTAGTCGGGCCGTTCCATTCGAGCGGTACCGCCCTGCACAAGCCCGCAAGCAATTCTGGGCAGGACAAGGAGCCCGACACAGTGTCACACATGGTCATTTACCGAGGTACCGACGGCAAGCCGGGGTACCACCAGACGGACGACATCCACGATGCCGTCACGTTCGTGGAGCAGCTACGCAACGATCAGGGGGTCGAGCACGCTCGCATCTTCCGGTTGGAAGAGGTGTCGTTCGAGTACCGCCCCTACTTCCGGGTCGAACTCAAGTCGGGCGATGCCGCGCTGAGTGCCGCCCCGAGTACGCCGGCTGTTGCCGCTGCACCTCCGGCCGTGGCTGCCGCGCCGCCGGTTATGGCTGCTGCACCGCCTGCTCCTGCGGTCGAGGCTCCAGCTCCTGCGGTCGAGGCTCCAGCTCCGAAGGTCGAAGTTCCGACGGAATCGGCCGCTGCCAAAGTCGAGGAGACGGCAGAGAAAGCGGCGGCCCCATCAATCCTGGGGACTCCCCACCGGGTGGCTGCCGCCACCGAGGATGCGGCCAAGCCGGCAGCCACCGAGGGTGATTCGGGTGTCGGCGCTCGGCGAGGTCTCTTCGGTCGCTGAGCGCAACCTGCAGCTCCTGAACGTCGACCGCAGGGTCGAGCATCGTTGACGAACGAGCGGCAGGGAGAGGCGTCGGTGCGGGCCGACGTCACCCAGCCGCTCGCTCCAAGAACATGAGGAGTAGTAGCGCGCTTGCGCCTACGGCTGCGGCGATGGTGATGCCTGCGATGATCACCAAGGAACCTAAGCTGATGAGCGCAGTGAGTCGGCGCCACCAAGGCGTGCGGACCCTCCGAAGCGATGGGTTGGCTGGTGTGGTCATGAAATCTCCGGGAAGGTACTCCGGTCCTCAAGGGTTGGTGCCGAAGAGGTACCAGTATGTCTGACGACGTCACCGAATCCGGGCCAGTCCACGATGATCTCGCGGTCGAACACCGCCAGGCGGGCGATGAGTTCAGGTCGAGGACGCGACGGTTCGTCTGGTCTGCAGCCTTCGTGTGTGTGGCGATGCTGGTAGCAGCCGGCCTGTTGATCAAGGTCGACTACGTGGCGTTGTTGCCCGGCTCTGCCCGCGACACCGAACCGCTGGTGCTGGTGGAGGGTGCCGATGCCTACCCGAGCGATGGCGTGATTCTCTTCACGACGGTTCGGGTTCGACAGAACCCGAACATCTTCGAGTATTTCCTCGCGAAGTGGGACGACGATGCCGAACTCGTTCCCGAGGAGGTGATTCTCGGCGATCTGACGCCCGACGAGAATCGGGAGATCAATCTGCAGCTGATGACCGACTCCAAGACCATCGCGGTTGCTGTGGCTCTGCAGCAGCTGGGATTCGAAACCATTTCGTCCGACGGTGTCGTGGTGGCCGATGTCATTCCGGACACGGCGGCCAGTGGCGTGCTCGAGTTGGGGGACACCATCGTCTCGGTCGACGGCCGGCCGGTACCGACGGCCCTGGGGTTGATCGAGGAGCTGAGAAACTACGAACCCGGTTCGACCATCGCCTTCGGGCTGCAGCGTCGGGACGGCACGGTGGAGACGGTCGACGTCGTCATGGGAGCTCGCGACGACGATGCCGACACAGCGTTCCTGGGGATCATGCCCCAGGACCGGGTCACGGTCATCGACGAGCTCCCGATCGACGTCGAGATCGATTCGGGCGCCGTCGGCGGTCCATCAGCGGGGCTGGCGTTCACGTTGGCGATCCTCGACGACCTCACTCCGGGCGAACTCACGGGTGGGGAGACCGTGGCGGTGACAGGCACGATCGCGTTCGATGGCCGGGTCGGTCCTGTCGGCGGGGTTTTGCAGAAGACGGCCGCGGTCGAAGCGATCGGAGTTCGCTATTTCATCGTGCCCTCGGCGCTGGGTGAACAAGAGCTGGATGCATTGCGAGAGCGAGCCGGCGACTCCTTGACCATCATCCCGGTGGCGACGCTCGATGAGGCACTCGCGGCCTTGTCGGAGCTCGGAGGTGACGTAGCAGCAGTTGACGAGTTCGCCGCTGGGCGGTCGTGATCAGCCGCCACCCAACGGTGATCTGTTGTCACCTTGCGTGGTTTTTCGTCGGAAGCCTCCCTGGGGTGACGCGCTCGTGCATCTACGCTGGTGCCCATGTCTGCCGATGACGACAGAGTGCTCGACCCGGATCGGGTCGCAACTCGTGGTTTCGCAACGTCCTTTCGCGGGTTCGATCAGCAAGAGGTTCGGTCGTTTCTCGAGGAACTGGCCCGGTCGCTGCGTTCACAGAAGAGCGAGACATCGGGGCTGGCGGCCGTTTCTCCCAAGCTCGAAGCGCTCACCAGCGAGCGCGACGATCTGGCGTCGCGGATCAAGGAACTCGAGGAGCGGCTGGTAGCCGGGGCCATCGAGCTCGAACAGGCCACGTCCATCGCGGTCGCGCAGTCGGTCGCGCCGGCCCCGGCACCGGCACCGATCGAGTTGGACGAAGCGGCCATGACCGATCTGCTCGGCAAGGAAACGGTACGAGTGCTCGACACCGCCCGGGAGGCGGCAAAGGCCGTGACGGCCCGCGCTCAGGAAGAAGCCGATCGCCGTTTGGAAGAGGTGACCCAGCGCGAGATGGCCGTCGAGGCCGAACTGGAGCGTCGACGGACCGAGTTCGAGGAGGCGGCGAGCAAGTTGCGAAAGGCCTCGGAGGACGAGGCCAAGCGGCTGACCGACGAAGCAGCGGCCAAGGCCGAGAAGTTGGTCGCCGATGCAATGGCGGAGGCCGACCAGGCTCGGCGGGCCGCCGAGGACGAAGCGTCGAGTACCCGATCGCGGGCCGAGGAGGACACCAATCGTCTTCGCCGCGAGGTGGACGCCGAGGTGCTTGCGCTGCGGTCCGAGGCCGAGGAGGCGGCGAACAGTCTGCGAGCTGCGGCCGAGGCCGATGCGTCATCGGCTCAGGACGATGCCCGCGAACATGCCCGTCAGATGCTGAACGAGGCACAGGCGGTTCGGGAGAAGGTCTTCGCCGACCTGGTCAAGCGCCGTCGGGTCGGTCGTCAGCAGCTCGATCAGGTCAAGGCAGCACGAGATCGGTTGGCCCGTTCGTTGGCGGTCGTGCGCAAGGACCTGGACGAGGCCATGTCGGAGCTGGTCACCGCGGTCCCTGATGCCCGTGCCGCCATGGAGGCGGTCGGTCGTCGGGTGCCGGAGTCGGTCGACGTTCGCCAGGCCGCAAAGCTCGCAGTCGAGTTGGACTCGGCACGCAGTAGCGGCATCCCGATCCCCGGTATGGCTGAGGATGATGCAGGCGAGGAGTTGCCCGACATCGACGAGTTGTTCGCCCGGATCAAGACCGGCGACCCCGTCGATGACCGCAGGACGACCGCATCGTCGGCGACCTCGGCGCACGCCGATTCTGGAACCAAGGGGTCGAAGGCCAACCCGCCCAAGTCGAATCCACCGAAGAACCAGGGCCTTGCGGGAGCTCCCGTCGCTCCGGTACGCGACGGAGTGATCAAGGGCGCGACCGCAACGGTCGTTTCCCCGACGGCGCCGGTCGTCGCCACCGCAGTTGCCGCATCCTCGATTGCAGCCACTTCGGCATCGCCGTCGGAACCGGATGCGGCCTCGACGGAACCCGAAGAGGACGCAGGTCCGGATCTTCCCCAGGTCTTCATCGATCGTGACGTCTCGATGACGCGCTACGGAGCTGACCTCCGTCGACAGATGAAGCGGGCGTTGGCTGACGATCAGAGCCAACTGTTGGACGCTCTGCGTCGAGCGAAGAGGATCAGTGCCAAGGACCTGCCCGAGGCCGATGCTCAACGGGCCCGTTATCTCGACGCCGTGCGTGACACGCTGAAGAACGCAGCCACCGATGGTGCTCGCTCTGCCGGTGGAACCTGTCCGGCCGACGTGGTCGAGGATCTGGTCGAGGCCGTGGCCGGTGATCTGATCGAACCACTTCGCCAGAAAGTCGAGCGAGTCATCCAGGACGCCGACGGCGAGAAAGAGGACGCGTTGGAGCCGATTCGCGCCCTGTATCGCGACGCCCGCAGTTCGCTGCTTCCCGATCTTTCCGATGACGGTTTGGCCGAGGCCTTTGCCCGCGGTCACTACGCAGCCCTTCCGGATGGGGCGGCCGTGTTGTGGGTCGGTGATCCCCGGTCCGAACCAGGACCGGATTGTTTCGACAACACGCTGGCTGGGACCTTGACCAAGCCGGAGGAGTTTCCCACCGGCCACGTGATGCCTCCCGGGTCGCCTGGTTGCCGTTGTCTCGTGATCGCGGCCGATGGCGTCGAATGATCGTGTCCTGTTCCTGATCCCAGTTCCTCAGCCGTTCCTCAGCCCCTGATCCCGGCCCGACATCTCCGCCAGGTAACCTGACGATCTGATGCGCCCCGTTCGCGATGTGACCAAGTCCAAGCGTGTGAGGGCACTGGTGCTCCTGTCGCTTGGTGCCCTGCTCGTCCTGTTCCTTTCGGCCAGTGGAATCGCCCAGATCTACACCGATTGGTTGTGGTTCTCTCATCTGAACCTCGGGTCGGTGTGGAGCAAGATTCTGGGAACCCAGATCCTGATGGTGGTGGTGTTCACCACCATCTTCTTCCTGATCTTGTGGGGCAACCTCTATCTGGCCGACCGCCTGGCCCCCAGCGTGCGGCCCGACAGTCCCGAGGAGGACCTGATCGAGCGTTACCACCAGTTGGTCGGTCCCCATACCGGCAAGATCCGACTCGCCGTCGCAGCAGTGTTCGCTCTGGTGGCCGGGGTGAACACGGCCGGTCAGTGGGAAACCTGGTTGCTGTTCAACAACGGCGAGAGTTTCGGTTGGGTCGATCCGTTGTTCAACAAGGACGCCAGCTACTACGTCTTCCGTCTGCCGTTCTGGACGTTCCTCATCGATTGGTTCTTTGCGGCGCTGGTGTTCGCTCTGCTGGTCTCGCTGATTGCTCACTACCTGAACGGCGGTATCCGGGCCGCACTTCCGTCGGCCCAGCGGGTCAGCGGCCGGGTCAAGGTTCACGTCAGCGCGTTGTTGGCCGTGCTGGCCGGTTTGCGAGCTGCGGCGTACTGGTTGGACCGTTTCGAGCTGGTGAATTCCAAACGAGGAGTGTTCGACGGAGCGCTGGCGACCGATGTCGAAGTGCAGTTGCCGGCACTCAACCTCCTGGCGTTGATCTCGATCTTCGGGGGCGTGTTGTTCGTCGTGAACATCTGGCGCCGGGGATGGGGCTTGCCCGTGGTGGCCGTTGGGCTGTGGGCCGTGAGCCATCTCGTGGTGGGTGGCATCTACCCTTCGCTGTATCAACGACTGCGTGTCGTGCCCGAGCAGTCGACCCGGGAGCAGGACTACATCACCAGCAACATCGACGCTTCCCGTTTCGCCTACGGACTCGACGCCGAACATCTGACCAGGGAGACCTACTCCTACGATGACGAGCTGACCATGGAGGACGTCGCCAACTCGGCGGAGATTCTCGACGATGTGGCCTTGGTCGATGCCACGTTGGCAACCGAGAACTTCACCCGAAGCCAGGGCGAACGCCAGGTCTATTCGTTCAGCCCCCGCCTCGACATCGACCGTTATCGCATCGACGGCGACCTGGAGCCGGTGGTGTTGTCGGTACGCGGTCTGAACCTGGATGGTGTCGTCCCAGGTTGGGAGAACCAGCACATCGCGTTCACCCATGGCTATGGGGCCGCGGTGGCAGCCGGCGACCGCGTCGACCGAGGCGGGCAGCCTGACTACTTGGTCAGCGGCGTGGGTCCCGTCGTGGTCGAGGAAGGGTTCGAAGCATCCCTGAGCCAACCACAGGTGTACTTCTCGGAGGGCTTTGGTGGCTATGCGATCGTCGGAGCGTCCCGCGATGAGGTCGATTTCCCGTCCGACGACGGCTTGGCGCCGTACCGCTACGACGGTGAAGGAGCGGTGCCGATCGGATCGTTCTTCCGGCGGCTGGCGTTCGCGCTCCGATTCCAGCAGCTCGATCCCCTGATCTCGAACTTCGTGACCGACGAGTCTCAGGTGATCTACAACCGGGACATCGAGAGCCGGGTTCGACAACTGGCCCCGTTCCTCGACTTCGACAGCGACCCGTACCCGGTGCTGATCGACAATCGGGTCAAGTGGGTGATCGATGGGTACACGACGACGGACAAGTTCCCCTACGCCCAGAGCGTCGACACTCGTTCCGTGCTGGCCGGCGCTGACCTGCGAACCGGCTACAACTATGTGCGCAATTCAGTGAAGGCCGTGGTCGATGGATACGACGGCACGGTCACGTTCTACGTGATCGACTCCGACGATCCGCTGATTGCTGCGTGGGCCAAGTCGTTCCCCGACTTGTTCACTCCCGCCGACGAGATCCCGGCCGAACTCGAGGCGCACTTCCGGTATCCGGTCGACATCTTCAACGTGCAGAGTGACATGTGGGCGACCTATCAGGTGTCGAACCCGGTGCAGTTCTTGCAGGGTGACCTTGCGTGGAGCGTGGCCACCCAGCCCACGACGAATGCCAGCGGTGAGGAGACCACGAGCGGTAACGCCAATCCGATGGTGCCGCAGTATCGGGTGACCGTCCTTCCGGGCGGAACCGAGCAGGAGTTCATCGTTCAGCGAGCCTTCGTGCCTCGTTCCGGTAGTGACAGCAGCACGGAGCGCCCGGAGTTGACGTCGGTGTTGGTGGCCCGGTCCAGCCCCGGACACTACGGCGAGTTGATCATGTACGACCTGCCGAGTGGCCAGGTCCCGGCCCCGGATCTGGTCAACTCCGACATCCAGAAGGAGTCCGCGATCTCGGAGTACATCACGCCGCTCGATCTGCAGGGTTCGACGGTGTTGTTCGGCGAGATGCAGATGGTGCTGTTGGCCGACACGGTGTTGTACGTGCGGCCGTTGTACGTCGAGGCCCAGGGCAACACCGCCGTGCCCGAACTGAACCGGATCATTGCAGTGAACGGTGAACGGATCGCTATGGCCGAGACCTTGGCCGAGGCGGTCGCCGGCGTGACCGTGGATGGTACGGCATCCGTGGTGAACCGACCGCCGACGACCAATGACTCGGATCCGGCGCCCGATGTCGAGCAACCGCTGCCGAACACGAACTTCGGTGACATGTCGATCGCCGAGTTGATCTCGTCGGCCGACGAGTTGCTGGCCCGGGCGCAGACAGCGGCCGACAACGGCAACGAAACCGAGGCCGAGGAGTTGCGATCCGAGGCCCGGGCTGCTCTGGAACGGGCCAGTGAACTGTTGGGAATCGAGCTTCGTTCCCCGGTGAGCGACGCAGGCGAGGCCTGAGCGCTAGCGTTTCGACATGTTCTTCCGACGCGACACCACCGGCATGACCGTCCCCACTCCCGAGCAGTGCCTGCCCGGACGTGACACTCCGGTTTCGGTTCCGGATGCCCATTTCGTGAACGGTCGCCCGTTGACGCCGCCATGGCCCGAGGGAATGGACACCCTCGTGGTGGCCATGGGCTGCTTCTGGGGGGCTGAGCGCTTCTTCTGGCAGATGGACGGCGTCTTCACGACTGCGGTGGGTTATAGCGGTGGTACGACGCCGAATCCGTCCTACGAGGAGACCTGCACCGGTCGTACCGGGCACACCGAGTCGGTGCTGGTGGTGTTCGATCCGTCGGTCGTGACCTTGAACGATTTGTTCAAGGTGTTCTGGGAGAATCACGACCCGGTGCAGTACATGGGTCAGGGCAATGACATCGGGACTCAGTACCGGTCGGCGATCTACACGAACTCGGAGGATCAGCAAGCAGCCGCCCTCGCGAGTCGGGATGCCTATCAGGCATCGTTGACGGATGCCGGTTTCGGTGACATCACCACGGAGATCGCGCCGTTCGGGACGTGGTACTACGCCGAGGAATATCATCAGCAGTATCTGGCCAAGGTGCCGAACGGCTACTGCAACCACGGATTCTGCCAGGTCGCGTACGCTTCCTGACGCTGCCGTCTATTTGCTGCCGGGACCGTCGTTCTCGTCAGATACGGGCGTGCTGGCCACGAAGCTCAGGGTCTTCGAACCGTTGGCGGCCGTGATGGTGATGGTGAAGGGTTGGTCGTAGGGCGCCCCACTGAAGTAGACGAACGCCGACCAGTTGCCCGTCGAACTGACCTGAGCGGTCGCAGACCCGTAGGGTGAGCTGATCTGGACGGTCGAGCCAGGGCTTGCTTGGCCGAACACCCGTTCGAACGGCGAGGGTGACGAACTAGACCCGTATTGTTGGCTGGCCGAGAACGGCCACGGGGCTGCAGTGGTGGGGGGAGCGTTGCCTCCGCCAGGCGTCGTGGTCGTCGGGCCACCGGTCGGGCCGGCCGTGGTCGTCGGGCCACCGGCGGGGGTTGTCGTCGACGGCGTGCTTCCATCGGCCGGAGTGGTGCCCTGGGGTGATCCCGTGCTGGGTTGTCCGGATCTGCCACCTCGAGCTTCGGGCGAGTCATCGATCGAGGCCTCGGGTGCGCCCAGGCTTTCGACCACGACCGTGTGCTCGACGGTCGTCACGTTGCCGGCGGCGTCGGTGGCGTTGAACACGAGCGCGTTCTCACCCAGGGTCAGCTCGAGCACGACCGACCACGAGCCACGTCCGCCAACCGTCGTGGCAGAGTCGCCGATCGAAAGAACCGAGCCCGGTTCGGCCGTGCCGCGGAAGCGAACGACCGAGTAGGGAAGCGAGCTTCGAGCTTCGGGCGAGGTGACGGCCAGAGAGGGGGCTTCGGTGTCGGGGCCGGGGTCGGCGGTCGTGGTGGTGGCTTCGGGTTCCGGCTCGGGTTCATCAACGAAGGGCAAGGTGTCGACGACGGTGAGGTTGGTGGCGCTGGCGTCGACAGCCGTTTCATCACCCCCGCTGAGCATACGAGATCCGGTGAATCCGACCGCGCCGACCACAAGCACGGCCGCACAGATCTTTGCCCCGATCGGGATATCGGCACCTTGGAACATCAGAGGAAACCCCTTTGTGGTCTCCTGGACCATCGGTGCGAACGGGGTGGTCCTTTAGGGGTCAGGCGGAGTCGAGTTGTGTACCTGGTAAGCGCGACAGACGAGGGGAGCCTCGGCAAACCGGCCCATCTTTGCGTCGACCGCGACGACCTGGTCGGGCGTGATGGCTTTCCATGCCGTCATGCTGGTCCAATGGATCACCAGCACGATGGTGTCGGGACGGCCCTCGGGCAACCACACTTCCTTCCGTACGAATCCCGATTGGGCTGCCAGAAAGGGCGTCCAGATGGCTTGATCGAGGTCGAGGAACTGGTCTCGTTCGACGGGGTCGATCGTGATGGTCAGCTCTTCGATCACCATCCGATGACTCTGGTCGCTCGTATTCTCAGTTCGCTGCGGGTGTCGTTCGATGATGACACCCTTGGCAGGTTCGGTTGGGCCATCATTCTGGGATGGTAGAACGTGATGTAGAGAAGGACGTATCGACCCCTCAGTTCGTCGACACCCTGAGACGGCTGGCAGATTCGTTGGAAGCGGGAGAGTCGTTCCGCATCCAGGTCGAGGGCAAACGTTTCACCGTCCCGACCAATGCCGCCATCGTGATCGAGCACGAGATCGATGGAGACAAGGAGGAGCTGGCACTCGAGCTTCAATGGACCAACCCCACTTGAGCTGACTAGTCAACGCTCGCAGTCCGCAGTTGGACTTGGGGTGAGTCACCGCTAGAGTGATAAATTCCACCGCGGGGTGGAGCAGCCAGGTAGCTCGTCGGGCTCATAACCCGAAGGTCGCAGGTTCAAATCCTGCCCCCGCCACCAACAAAACACCTGTTCAGAGGCCCCTTCCGGGAAATCGGGAAGGGTCTCTGGCGTTGTCGGACATGCTCGGCGCGAACAGAACGCGAACAGAACTGACCTTCGGGCTGGAACCCGAAGGTCGTTCAATCGACGATCATCGAGGTGGGGATCTCACGTTGCCGCCGCGGGTGTCAGCCGGAAGTCGGTTCGTTCCGGATGCGGTCGGCTCGACGATGTACGCGATTGAACTGGCTTTCCCGGACGCGGGTACCACGATCGTGCAGATGCTGTCTTGGTGTGTCGGCCGGCTCGCTCGGTGACGGGTTTCAGCGATCGGGTTGTCGAGCGCTTGTGACGGTCTCGATGGCAGATGCGAGCAGTTCGCGCACGTGCGTGCGCTCGAGGGACTGGAGGCGAACTGTGGTCCAGCCGTACTTGGACCAGCCTGCAGGGAGACGTACGAGATCGGGATGCTGGTGAAGAAGGGCGTGTTGTTCCTCGAGGGGGACCTTGAGCGTGACGGCTCCGTCGTCTTCGGCGTTGGCGACGATCTTGCCGGCTGCGCGGTAGTCGATTCGGCCGTGATGTGATCCCTGCGTGAGCCCGCTCGACGTGCAAAGTTGCGCGAACCATTCATCGAAGGCGGGGTCGTGTTCAGAGGTGGGCACGTGGATCAGATCCTGTGGACTCAAGCGACTCGCCGGGCGTGAGGTACATCTCGATGAGGTCGTTGACGTCTCGGTGTCGATGCCACAGGCCGCGCGGGACCACCACGAACTGCCCGGCCACCAGATGGTGATCGATGGAGTCGGTCTCGGTGAGGATCTCGACGGTGACGGAACCGCTGATCACCATGAGCAGTTCGTCGGTGTCGGGGTGCATCTCCCAATCCGAGACCTCGACGCCATCGCCCCGGAACACTGCGATCGACGCATTGTTGAAGGGTGCGAACTCGTGGAAATCGAACGGCTCACGTGTGCGGGCGATCTGGGCGGGGTCGTACATCGGCATCGCCCCATCCTTGGCGCTGTTGGCTGTCGCCGTCTTGTACGTATGTCGCGTTGACCTGACGTGCCAGCTGCGACGGCGTCGAGTGGGCGAACCGTTGAGCATGGCGATGGAAGTGCGACTGGTCGACGTAGCCGGCGCATGACGCAGCGTCCGCAATCGTGTGACCTGCTTTCAACAGGTCGGTCCCATGTTCGAATCGGCGCAACATCAAGTACTGCTTGGGTGTCATGCCGAGCGTCGATGTCACCCGTCGCCACAGTGTGCTGCGCGCCCCTCCGAGGTCGGCCACGATGTCGCCGACCGCAGAGCGCATGTCCGCTCGCTCGAGGGCTCTGAGCGCATCGGTGTCGCGCCTCGGGCGTCGGCCATCCGCCTCAGCGCGGATGGCGTCGCGCAACAAGCCCGGACGATCGACGGCCGGGGTGCCGACGAGCTGTGCCGCGAGATTGTCAAGGCGTCGGCCGAAGACCTGTTCGACAGGCTCCACCGAGTCGTGCAAGTCGCCCACCCCCAGCCCGATAGCCACCGCAACAGACGGCGACAGCCGCACCTCCACGCATTCGATGTCGCCGCACTGCTCGAACTGGACTGGCCGTGAGCGAAGCCCCACTACGAGTGCCCGCAGCGGCACCCCGCCCACCGAGCTCGTGCCCGAGCCGAGCTCGATGAGCAGTGTCAGGCGCGCGTGCGGCAATGCCGAAGCCTCAACAGTCGAGGCAAACGAGCCCCGGAATGTGTGGACGGTAACCGTCGCAGGACTTCCGACTTCAGGCACCATCACATCGTGCCAGCGGTCGTCCGCCTTGCTGCACGGAACGAGGCGAATGTCGAGCAACGGTGTGTTGCACTTATTTCACTTGGCGCGTACGCTCGGTTCCATGACGAACGCTGTCGAGATCAGGCCCGGTTCAGTCGAGGCGCGAGAGCTGGCGGTCATCGAAGGCGCCCTCGCTCGGGCGGGCGGTGCGGCCACTCGGTTAGTCGATGCCGAAGGTGACACCGTCGAGATTCCCGCGGAGCTCGTGGGCGCGCTGCACGCGATCGTGCGTCACCTCAAGGCGGGTCACGGAGTGTCCGTTGCTTCGCTGCAAGCCGAGTTGACGACCGTTGAAGCAGCCGAGCTCTTGAACGTGAGCCGCCCGCATCTGATCAAGCTTGTCGAGGGTGGTGCGTTGCCTTTCCGGATGGTCGGAACCCATCGACGGCTGCGCCTTGTGGATGTGCTCGCCTACCGCGACGGCCAGGACGCTGCCGCTCGTGAGGCACTCGCCGAGCTGACCCGCCAGGCCGAAGATCTCGGCCTGTACGACTGAAGCTGTGACGGTGTCTGGCCGAGTAGTGGTTGTCGACGCGAACGTCCTGTACTCGATCGAGTTGACCGATCTGCTCCTGACGTTCGCAGCACACCGACTCGTCCGCGTGCACTGGTCACCGGCGATCCTCGACGAAGTCCGCCGCAACCTTGCCAAGCGGGTCGATCTCGCACCGGACGCGATCGCGTACCGCGTCGACCGAATGAACCGTGCCGTGCCTGGAGCGCTCGACGAAGCGCCCGAGGCGCTCGTTGCGGCGATGCAGATCAACGAGCACGACCGGCACGTCCTCGCGCTCGCGGTGCATGTCGAGGCCGACTGCATCGTCACGTTCAACCTGCGTGACTTCCCAGCGAGCGCGTGTGAACCGTACGGCGTCGAAGCCCTCGATCCGGACAGTTTCGCGGTGGCCGTTGCCGAAAGCGACCCGTCGCGGGCCTACGCCGCGTTGTCCGACATCGCTCGGCGGCGCACGCGTCCGCCAATGACCGTTCGCGAACTCCTCGACCGGCTCGAGGTTGTCCTGCCCAACTTCGTCAGTCAGGTGCGAGAAGGCTTGCCCGACCCTGCCTGAGTCGTCTCGGGCGCGAACACGACGCGAACACCACCGTCACCAACGGGTGCGTACAGGTGCAAACGAGGCAGAGGGGCGGCGGCGGCGAAACAGGCCATCCACCAGCACCAACGCATCCCTCATAACCCGAAGGTCAGAGGTTCAAATCCTCTCCCCGCCACCAAGTAGAGAACCAGCTCAGAGGCCCTTTCCGAGAAGTCGGGAAGGGCCTCTGAGCTGTCCGGTGCCGTGGCTGCGTACAACACGTGTACAACAGAAGTGTCCTTCGGGCCTGTGCGACTGACGGAGGACGGTGACACTTAAGTCCCGGTGGTCTTTTTTCGTAGTCGTTCGTAGGGGGTTTGTCCATCGAGGCCGCCGTGTGGTCGGTGGAAGTTGTAGAAGTCCTCCCATTCTTGGAGCTTGTCGTTGAAGACGTTGGCGTCGTCGACGACGACGCCGTAGTCGAGCATTCGGTAGAACTCTTCGTTGTCGATGCGGTGTGATCTCTCGACTTTGCCGTTCAGGCGTGGAGTTGCGGGCTTGATGTAGACGTGGCGTATCCCGCGGTCCATGACGTGCCAGTGAAACTTTGACTGGAACTCTGCGCCGTTGTCGGTTTGGATCTGCTCGACCTTGAACGGCAACTTCTCGAGGACGTGGTCGAGGAACTGGATCGCGGTGAGCTGGTTGTTCTTCGGATAGATGCGCAGCACTCGGAGCCTCGTGCAGTCGTCGATCGCGGTGTATTGGTAGTACTTCTTGGCCC
Source organism: uncultured Acidimicrobiia bacterium (assembly GCA_937890445.1). Lineage (GTDB taxonomy): Bacteria > Actinomycetota > Acidimicrobiia > Acidimicrobiales > SZUA-35 > JAHECQ01. Next base: position 26,446 of record CALACD010000564.1, read on the forward strand.
GAGCGCCGGCGACGGGTTCGATGAACTTGACGTCGATTTGGACCTGATGGCCCGGAAGTGGCTTCTCGTAGCGTTTCCAGCGGCGGTCATGAGTCTTGTGGCGCTGGTTGGTGGGGAGCCGGTTGAGGTCGAGCCGTTTGAGAATGCGCCAGATCCCCGATGGTGAGATCGAGATGTCGTGGTAGCGGGCCAGGTACATCGAGATCTTTTGCGGGCCGAAGTGGTAGTGCTGGCGCAGGTACACGATCTTGCCGACGACGTCGGTGTGTGTCGCGAGTGGGCTGAAGTGTGGCCGGCTGGAACGATCGCGGAGCCCGTCGAGTCCATCGGCTTCGTAGCGGCGTTGCCAGGTGTAGAAGCACTGCCGGCTGATCCCGTAGTAGCGGCAGGTCCGGGCGACGTTGCCGGTCACTTCCTCGGCATGTTGGAGGATCGCCAGGCGACGTCTCGCCTGACGTAGGAGCTGTTGTTCGGTCATGTGATTTCCTTCGCATAGGAAAGACTTAGGTGTCAACAACCTCCGTCAGTTTCACAGTGTCCTTCGGGCCCGAACCCGAAGGTCACCGAGCGAGGCGGGCTCGATGCGATCGAGTTGAGCCCGTGCCTCGGCCAGCAGCTCATCGATGGAGCATCGGCGGCACGGTCATGACCGTGTCGGGCGATTGCCACGTCGGCCTGAGCGAGCTTGCTCGGGATGATCGCTCGGGTTTCAGGGGCCCACGCGGCGGATCGAACGTGAGGGGCGATTTCGAGCAGAAGTGGCGACTGAGAGTTCGTGTCGGTGTTGCTGGTCGACCAGCGCCCGCGCTTCGAGCGTGGCTGCGGCATGGTACGGCGGCCTCTCGCTGGGTGGTGATCGCTGTGAAGCTGTTCGGGAACCTCGGTCATCGGTGTTCGGGGCGGTTTTCAGGCCATGCCTCGAGGGCGGCTACGGCGAGTGCGATACCGGCGGGTACGGGAAACCTGGTGCCGGGCGCGTGAGTTGCCCGATTGGGGTGTCGGTTGCGATTGCGAGTAGCGATCCGATCGCCGTGGCGGCGCCTGCGGTCCAGGCGACCTGCGTTGCGAAACTCGGCGCATCGGTGAGCGAGTGGTCGCAGCGGTGCCGCGGGATTCTGAGAGTACGAGGAACACAGCGACAACCATCGCGGCACCTTCGACCAACCAGAACGTGGGCTGGCGGATCGCTTCGACGAACGACGCGCCACGGATGAGGGTGATGGCCCAGACGATTGCGAGCGCGATCACTGCGGTGATCAAACCGGTGACGGCGGCTTTGGTGAATCGGATCATCCCGCCACTCGTCGCATCAGTTCTTCGAGTGGCCCACGAGCGAAGCGGCGGCGCCACAGCCATGAGAAGAGGATCGCTGCTGCGCTGAACAGGACGCTTGTCCACACTGCCCAGCCGAGCGTCTGATCGTCGAGGCGGCCCATCTCTTCGAGGACGCCCATGCCGACCAGCACGTGGGCGACATAGATGGTGAGTGCAAGTTGACCAGTGGAGACGAGTGGCTCG
>CALACD010000565.1 GCA_937890445.1 uncultured Acidimicrobiia bacterium
GGCGTTCGGACGTTTCACCTACGGCTTGGTGCTTCCGGCGATCCTGGGCGACCTCGGCATCTCCAAGAGCGTCGCCGGATCCATCGGTACCGCCAACGTCGGCGCCTATCTGCTGGGCACCATCGCAGTTGCCGCCTTGACCAGCAAGGTGCGGCTCTTGATGGTGTTGCGCGTCGGTTTCGTGTTCTCCATCAGTGGTCTCGTGCTCGCGGCCACGGCCTCGAGCCCGCTCGTGCTCGGAATCGGCCTGTTCCTGACCGGACTCGGCGGTGCCTTCATCTGGATTCCTTCGCCCGTGATCGCAGCCGATGCGATGCCGCCCGAGAAGCGGCGCCTCGCCATCGGGCTCATGAGCACCGGGATCGGGCTCGGCGTCGTGTTCTCCGGGCAACTGGCGTCGATGATCCGTTCTGCGTCCGGAGATCCGGGCTGGCGAACCGTGTATCTGGTGCAGGCCTCCATCGGAGTCGTGGTTGCTCTCGCGACCTTCGCCTTCATCGGTCACAGCCAGGATCGACCGACGACCAAAGGGGGAGTGGGAGGCTTCAGCGCGTTGCGCAGGATGCGGGGCTGGGTCCCGTTGACGTGCGCCTACACGTCGTTCGGCTTCATGTACCTCCTGGTCATCGGCTACCTCACCACTCGGCTCGAGGACGACAGCGGCTGGACGGCGTCGAAGGCGTCGTTGGCCTTCACCCTGGCCGGCTTGGCCATGGTCGTCGGCGGACCGACCTTCATCGCTCTGGCCGGACGGCTCGGAACCCGAATGAGCCTTGCGCTGGCCTTCACCTTCTGGGCTGGACTGGTGCTTGCGGTTCTGCCGGGTTGGACGGTGCCCACCTTTGCTGCCTCGGTGGGGATCGGGATGGTCTTTGCCGGCGTTCCGGCCACCATCACGATGTATGTCGTCGAGAACACCACGCCCGACGACTACGGACCCAGTTACTCGGCGGCAACACTGGCTTTCGGGGTGACCCAGATGCTCGCGCCTCAGATCGGCGGCTTGGTGGCAGATCTCAGCGGATCGTTTGCCCTGGTGTTCCTGCTCTCGGCCGGCTTCGCCCTCACCGGTACGGTCGCTGCCCTCCAGTTGCCGCGACGCGACGGAACCCAGTGACGCCGGACCACGCTTCGCCGGACCAGAAGCCCTCACACCCACGGCGAGCGGCCGCGCTCCTCATGATCGGGGTGGTCGTCTTCATCGTCGTCGTGTCGGCGCTCGACGTAATCCTGTGACACGGGAATGGCGGCCTGGCCGAACTTGTTCCCTGCCACGGTTGTATCGGCGTGCCCAGCGCGAATACCGGCGTGCCCAGCCCCCATCTCGAAGGAACGGAATCCATGAATCTCCTCTCGCATCGATCGCGTCGTCTCATCGGACTCGTCTTGGCCTCCTCGTTGCTGGCCGCTGCCTGTGGCTCGAGTGAGGCAGACTCGACCGACGCAGACTCGGCGGGCGCCGAAACGCCCGCTGCTCCGACTGCACTGAACCTCGGTGCGATCCCCGACCAGGATCCCGAGATTCTGGCCCGGAACTACGGTCTGGTCGCCGACTACCTCAGCCAGGAACTCGAGATGGATGTGACGTTCCAACCCGTCACCGAGTACGACGCCGCCGTCACCCAGTTCCGCGTGGGTGATCTGGACCTCGTGTGGTTCGGCGGTCTGACCGGGGTGCAGGCCCGGCTGCAGGTCGATGGCGCCCGGGCCATCTCGCAACGTGACATCGATGCCGAGTTCACCACCGTGTTCATCGCCGGAACCGACACCGGCATCGAGCCCTTCGACACCGTCGCCGGATTGTCAACGATCGCCGGCCGCACACTCACCTTCGGGTCGGATTCCAGCACGTCGGGCCGACTGATGCCGCAGTCGTTCCTGTCGCAGGCCGGAGTCGCTCTCGAGGATCTCGAAGGAGAGCCCGGATTCAGTGGCTCTCATGACGCAACCATCGAACTGGTCTCTGCTGGCACCTACGAGGTCGGAGCGCTGAACTCCCAGGTCTGGGCGGCACGGCTGGAAGAGGGGGCCGTCGACACATCGAAGGTGCAGGTCATCTTCGAGACCCCGACCTACTACGACTACCACTGGGTGGCTCGCCCCGAGTTGGGTGATGACCTGATTGCCCGCATCCAGGGCGCCCTCGAAGGACTCGATCCCTCCGTGCCCGAGGAGGCCGTCATCCTCGAGTTCTTCGGCGCTGCATCGTTCGTCGAAACCGTGGACGCCAACTACGCCGATATCGAAGCCGTCGCTCGCGACATCGGCAAGATCGAGGGCTGAGAGACCCCGTCGCCCGCCGTGCTCGACGTCCGACGAAGCAGCGTCCGCTACGCACCGGGAACGCCACCGGCCATCGACCGTCTCTCGTTGCACATCGGGGCTGGTGAGCGGGTGTCGTTGATCGGGCCGTCGGGTGCCGGGAAGTCGACTCTGCTGGCGCTGGCATCGGGCCTCACGTTGCCGAGCCAGGGCGAGGTCGACGTTCTCGGCGTCTCGTCCTCGATCCTGGGCCATCGTCGGCATCGGTCCACACGACGCAGAATCGGTACCGTGCGACAGGACTACGCTCTCGTCGGTCCCCTTCGTGTCGCCCAGAACGTGGCCGCGGGGCGTCTGGGGCAGGTCGGGCTCTTCGGCGCCCTCCGTATCCTCGTGCGACCCAAGGACCTCGGCGAGATCGAGGACGTGCTACAGGCGGTCGGATTGTCCGAACACCTCTGGCAGCGAGCCGACCGGCTGTCCGGTGGCCAACAGCAACGTGCCGCCATCGCCCGGGTGCTCCATCAAGCACCGGCGCTACTGCTGCTCGACGAGCCGGTGAGCGCTCTGGATCCGGCGCGGTCGGACGCCGTCATGGCACTGCTGATGGGTCCCGATCCGGATCGGGCGGTGATCGCGAGTCTGCACGATGCGGATCTGGCCTTGAAACACAGCACTCGCATCGTCGGTCTGCGAGAGGGTAGAGCCGTCTTCGACCTTCGACCGGAGTTGGTGACCGGGGAGATGCTGCGAGCGCTGTATCACCTCGACGACGGTTCGCCGACATGACCCATGGCGGCGACGGTGGTGGGTCGGCCGTGCCGGCGTGACGGCCATCGCGACCAAGCCGGGACGGACACCCATGGACGCGGCCCGACGTCGATGGCTGATCGTGGTCGCCCTCGGGTTGTCGATCTCGATCGGACGAGCCGGTATCGACCCGAGTCGGCTCGTGAACACCAACGGATGGTCACAGGTCTCGTCCTTTCTGGCAGCCGCCGTGCAGCCCGACCTTTCCTCCGAACTCGTTCTGGTCGCCGCCAGGGAGAGTCTGGTCACGCTGGCGTTCGCACTCCTCGGAACCACCCTGGCGATGGTCATCGGGCTGGTCGGGGGAGTGGCATCGACCGAGCGCGTCTGGCGGTCGCTCGACGGGTCGAGAAGCCGACGGGGTCGGATGGGCTGGCTCCTGGCCCGGCTGTCGTTGATCATCCCCCGCTCGATGCACGAGGTCGTCTTCGGCCTGCTCCTGGTGAACGTTCTCGGCCTGAACCCCCTGGTGGCTGTTCTGGCCATCGGCATACCGTTCGGGGCGGTGACGGCCAAGGTCTTTGCCGAGATCCTCGACGAGGTTCCCGGCGACGCCGAGCGAACCCTCCGTGCCGGCGGCGCAAGCCCCATGGCTGCGCTGTTGGTCGGCACCGTTCCCTCAGCTGCCGCCGACCTCCTCTCCTATGGCTTCTATCGGTTCGAGTGCGGTATCCGCAGCGCTGCGGTGCTGGGAATCGTCGGGGCCGGAGGTCTTGGTTTCCAGCTGGCGCTGTCGTTCCAGTCGTTGCGCTATGAACAGGTGTGGACCTTCCTCTGGGCCCTCATCATCATCTCGGGGTTCGCAGACCGGCTGTCGTCGCTCATTCGTCGGCGACGGAACCGAACGGCCGTGGCCTGGCGAGGATCGGACCGAGAGAGCGCAGCAGCACCCGCTGACCCCGTGCTGCGGAGCGCGGTCGCCCTGGGGGCGGCGGCCATCCCGGTGGCGTACTGGTGGTTGTCGATCGACCTGACCACGCTCTGGGCTCCACGAGCTCGCCAGTTGGCCGGCGAGCTGGTTCGCGATTCCATCCCGCCGCGAGTCGGCGCCGGCGGCCTCGCCGAGTTGCTTCGCGACGCCGGCGACACCGTGGCGCTGGCCGTGCTCTCCATCGTCCTGGCCTGGGGTGTGGCGAGCATTCTTGCGTTTCCAGCCAGCCGCACACACCGGCATCGAATCGGCATCGACAGGGCGAGTCGTCGCCTGCTGACGGCGTTGACCCGCTTCGTGTTGCTCGTCAGCCGGTCGGTTCCGCCACCGGTCTGGGCGTTGGTCGTGGTCTTCGTCCTGTTCCCCGGTTTGTGGCCCGGCGCCGTCGCTCTCGCCATCTACAACGCCGGCGTGCTCGGGCGGCTGCAATCCGAGGTCATCGAGAACCTCGACCGATCACCCGAGGACGTCTTGCGGTCCTCGGGCGCATCCTCCCTCGGGGCAATCCTCCTGGCGACCGTCCCCGCCCTCGGTGGTCGATTCGTGGCCTTGGGGCTGTACCGATGGGAAGTGGCCATCCGTGAAACCGTCGTCGTCGGTGTCGTAGGTGCGGCAGGATTGGGGCGACGACTCGACGAACAGACATCTTCGTTCGACTACCAGGGGATCCTGGCCACGATCTTGGCCCTGATCGTCGTCACGCTCGCCGTCGACGTGGCCTCTGCATCCATGCGACGAAGCGTGCGCTAGGTTGATGGGTCCGCCTCCTCGACTCGAAGGGTTCTCATGAGCGATCAGCGCTCGACCACCGACGGACATCCGGCCCGGCTGACGCAGTTCAGCCACGGCGCCGGTTGAGGCTGCAAACTCGCCCCTGGCGAACTGACGCAGGTCGTGCGTCAACTCGAATCCACTCATCCCGCCGCCCTCCTCGTCGGTCCCGAGACCGGCGACGACGCCGCCGTCTGGAAGCTCGACGACACCAGAGCGATCGTCTCCACCGCGGACTTCATCACGCCAGTCGTCGACGATGCCCGCACCTGGGGCCGAGTCGCCGCCGCCAACAGCGTCTCGGATGTCTATGCCATGGGAGGTCGTCCGCTGTTCGCGTTGAACCTGGTCGGCTGGAACTCCGACGCGCTCCCGATCTCGCTTCTCGGCGAGGTACTCGCCGGCGGGCAGGACATCGCAGCTGCGGGCGGCTTCGTGATCGCAGGTGGTCACACCATCGATGACCCCGAACCCAAGTACGGCATGGCCGTCACCGGCGAAGTGCATCCTGACCGGATACTGACCAACACCGGTCTGCGCCCGGGTCAGGACCTCATTCTCAGCAAACCGCTCGGGGTCGGGGTCATCACGACCGCGATCAAGGCGGATGTCGCCGATCCGGCCGTCACTGCCGGTGCCGTGGCCTCGATGATCCGGCTCAACGATGACGCGTCGCGCCTGGCGCTGGCGGCCGGCGCGACCGGTTGCACCGACGTGACGGGTTTCGGGCTCATGGGCCACCTCGGACGGATGGCGATGGAATCCGGCGTGACCGTCACGGTGTGGTTCGAGGCAATCCCGTTTCTCGATGGCGCAGTCGACCTCGCCCGCGACGGCATCATGCCAGGGGGAAGCAGACGAAACCTGGACTGGGCTCGGACCCTGCTGGATGCCGGAGGCCACGACGAACTGCATCAGCTCCTGGTCGCCGATGCACAGACGTCGGGCGGCTTGGTCTTCGGTGTCGATCCCGGGGAGTCGGCGACCGTCGTTGCGTCGCTGCGGGAGTCGGGGCACACGGCGGCCGTGATCGGAACGACCGCCGAGGGCCGCGGTCGCTTCGTGTTGCGATAGTGCCCAGCTCGAACCGATCCTGCCCGAGTTTCGACCGATGTGACGTGGGTCGGGATCGGCCTGATTGGCGATTGCTGCGCGTGGCCTGTCAATTCCTACTAGAGTGATCCGTGGGCTCGCCGCGTTGGCGGGTCCACTTTGAAAGAAGAGTGATATGCAAGGCACCGTGAAGTTTTTCAACAGCGAAAAGGGCTTCGGCTTCATTTCCCGTGACGGAGGGGACGACGTGTTCGTTCATTACTCCAACATCGCAGGTGATGGATACAAGTCCCTCGACGAAGGCCAGACGGTCGAGTTCGATGTCGCCCCCGGCCGCAAGGGCGAGGAAGCTCAGAACGTTCGAGTGATCTGAACAAAGGTTCACTTCGAGAGCCGCCGGTCCTTTCGGACCGGCGGCTCTCGTCGTTTTGGGACTGTGTCGTTTTGGGACGGTGTCGTTTTGGGACGGTGTCGTCAGCCGTAGGCGCACAGGTCGAAGCAATTGCCGTCGGGATCGAGGAGGTTGGCAATCCAACCGTAGGGTTCCCGGCGGGGTGGTCCGGTTTCGACGGCGCCGAGCGCCAGGAGCCGACGTCGCTCTGATTCGAACGCGTCGAGCTCGCAGGCCAGATCGAGATGGAGCGACCCAGCACGGTGGTGGCCCTTCTGAAAGCCGAACCGTCGTGTCCCGTCGGTCTCCCCCAGCACGATCCAGCGATCGCCGTCCTCTCGCTCGATCTCGTGCAGGGACAACGCCGAGGACCAGAACGCTGCGAGCGGATCCGGGCTCGGGGTGTCGATGGTGACGAGATCGAAATGAGTGGACATGATGCCGACTGGTTCCCGGTCCTGCGCTACTTGGATGCCTTGAAGGTGTCGTAGTCGATGACGGGCATGTCGTCGGCTTGCCAGCCCGTGAATCCGGTCTCGACGTGGGAGATGCGAGGCAGCCCCATGTCCTTCAACGTCTTGGCCGACAGAGCAGAACGCCATCCGCTGGCGCAACACAGGATGAACTCGCGGTCCTCGGAGAACACTTCCTTGTAGTACGGCGATGCTGGATCGATCCAGAACTCCAGCATGCCTCGGGGAGCATGCATGGCTCCGGGCACGGTGCCTCCGCGCTGCAGTTCCCGAACGTCGCGAATGTCGACGATCAACGCGCCCTCCTCGTCCGCCCGCCTGCGGGCCTCGGCCGGTGAGAGATTGTCGAGGTCGGCCTTGGCCTCGGCAACCAGATCTTGAACGGACTTGATGGCCATGCGTCTCCTGAGGTTCGTGACCGACGAAACCGCCGACACAGGTCGATTTCAGCCTCAATCTGACCGACCGGTCAAGTGGCGATAGCGTGGTGTTCCTCGACTTCTAGAAACCGGAGAACTCGCACATGCGCGAAGCAGTATTCGTCTCGTACGCACGAACAGGATTGGCCAAGGCGGCTCGCGGTGGCTTCAACCAGACGCCAGCCATGACCATGGCAGCTCACGCCATCAAGCACGCCGTCGCCAAGGCCGGCGTCGAGCCCGAGGCCGTCGAGGACGTTGCACTCGGAAACGGCGCACACGGCGCCGGCAATCTGGGGCGTCTTGCCGGACTCCTTGCCGGTCTCCCCGTCACCACCGGCGGCAACACCATCCAGCGTCACTGCTCCTCGGGTCTCAACTCGATCGCCGTTGCCGCCAACCACATCAAGTTGGACGGCGCAGACGTCGTGGTTGCCGGCGGCGTCGAGTCGATCTCGATCCCGAGCCCCGGTTTCGGTGGTGCAATCAACATGGATCCCGCGCTCACCGACAGCTACCCAGCCATCTACATGGCCATGATCGAGACCGCCGACATCGTGGCCGAGCGCTACAACGTGTCGCGTGAGTACCAGGACG
>CALACD010000566.1 GCA_937890445.1 uncultured Acidimicrobiia bacterium
CTATCTCACTGTGTGACCCTGTCGGGGTCGGGGCCTACCCGACCCCCGAGGGAATCGTCTCGTCGTCCTCGACCGAGCTCTCGCTCGAGTGGCAGCGCCGGATCCAGGACGATCTGGATCGCTGGGGGTTGACCATCGAATGGCCCGATGCCGACCTGGTCGCTCGACACCGGTCGGACCAGGTCGGCCGCCGGGTTCGAAGCCCGCATTTTGCCCCGCTGCAGCAGTCTCTGCAGGAGGTCCTGCTCATCGACCCGTCGGCCACCTGGTGAGACGACCGACAACGATCAGGTGAGCAGCGTCTTCTCGCTCAACAGATGGTCCCGAATCAGAGTTTCCTCGTCGAGGGGACGGCTGAAATGGAACCCCTGCGCCAACTCGATTCCCCACTTTTTCACGATCCGATGCTCGTCGGCGGTTTCGACGCCCTCGACCACCGTCTTGAGACCCAGGGCATCGGCCATGCTCTTGAGCGCGCCGAGCACGTAGTTGTCCCGATCGGTCGCATCGCGGACGAAGGACCGGTCGATCTTGAGCATGTCGAACTCGAGCGTCGATACCTCGGACAAGGACGAGGCACCGGTTCCGAAATGGTCGAGCGAGATCCGCACGCCCAGTGACCGCAGCTCACGCGTGCTCACCACCGCGGTCGGCGTCTGGGTCATGAACCAGGTCTCGGTTCGTTCCAGGATCACGCGGCCCGGTTTCACCGTCGTTGCTTCCAGGTAGCCGGTGAAGGTCGTGACGAACGATCGGTTGTTGTAGTTCGTGGGCGAGAGGTTGAAGATGAGGAACCACTCGGCGGTCTCGGGTGCCTGCTCGCTCCACCGCCCCAGTGCTTGCAGGCCTTCCTGAAGCACCCAGGCATCGATGTCCTCGATCAGCTTGAAGTCCTCGGCCTGCGACAGGAAGCTCGGCGGATGGAGGAGACCGTGTTGGGGGTGTTGCCATCGAACAAGGGCTTCCAGCCCCACGATGCGCCCGTCTTCGCAGTCGGCGATGGGCTGGTAGTGAAGGCGGAACTGATCGTCCTCGAGCCCCATCTGGAGTTCGTCCCGGGTGATCTCCAACGGGATCTCGGCCGGTTCCTTCTTCTCGACATGGGTGATGTCGAACCGAATCAGTTGGTTTCGGCCCGAGGTCTTGGCCCGATACATGGCCTGATCGGCCTGGCGGAGGATGGCATCGGGGTTCTCGGCATCGCTGTCGACCACCAACCCGATCGACGCGCTCACCGGGACCTCGACGTCATTGATGAACATCGAGGACCGCAGGGCCTCGGCGAAACGTTGCGCGGTCAGTTCCGCTGCCTGTTCGTCGGGGAGGCCCTCGCACACGACGACGAACTCGTCACCACCGAGGCGGGCCACGGTGTCACTGGACCGACAGGCCCGACGCAGACGCTCGGCCACCTCGATCAGGAGCAGGTCGCCGGCCTCGTGACCCAGAGTGTCGTTGACCTGCTTGAACTCGTCGAGATCGACGAACATGACGGCCATGAGCTCACCGGGACCGCGCTCGTCGCCTTCGATGGCCCGGCTGAGACGGGCGATCAGGTTGGCTCGATTGGGAAGTCCGGTCAGATCGTCGAACAGCGCCTTGCGATGGAGTTCCGCCGTGGCTCGACGCTCGTCGCTGATGTCCTCGGCTTGGATGAGGACGTGCCGCAAGCCGTCCTCGGACGCCAACACGCTGGTCGACTCCCGCACCCACACCGCGGCACCGTTGCGCGTGCGGTAGCGACGGTCGGCCTGGTCGCTCTCGACGCCGCCTTCCAGGATCTCGTCCAGTCGAGCACTGGCGGCGGGACGATCCTCGCCGTCGACCAGATCGAGCATGAACGTGCCCTCGAGCTCGTCGGGGGCAAAGCCCAGCTGGCTGGCGAATCGTGGGTTGGCAGCGACGATGCTTCCGTCTCCGGCCAGCTCGACCACGCCGATCGGTGCATGGGTGAAGCTGGCCCGGAAGCGGGCGGCTGCGGCGCGGCGGGCCGCATCGGCCTGGTCACGGGCCAGCACGGCTCGGCCGACGCTGCGCACCATCAGGAAGGATGCGCCGGCCAGGGCCAGCGACAACAGGGCGCCGCCGACGACGATGTAGGGCGTCCCGCTCGCTCCTGGTTCCCACAACAGTTCGGCCGGCGCCTCGACCTCGATGACGACCAAGGCGTTGAGGAAGGTGGTTTGTCTCGTGAGGTAGGCGGCGCCTCCGGGGCGACGATGGACGTTGCCGGGAAAGGGTTCGAAGCTCGATACCTCGGTGGGTTCGGCATCTTGTCCGGGCAGACCGATCAACCGAACCGAGAATGCGCTGGCGCTGCGATTGATGGCCTCGAAGGCGAGCGCCTCGCGGTCGACGATGATCACGACATCGACATCCCCGTCGACGGAGCTCTTGTGCCCGAACGCCAGGGTGTCGCTCCAGATCCCGGACTCGATGGCCGACAGTCCCTCGGCCACGGACGGCATCTCGCGCGAGACAATGGTCTCACCGTTGACGAAAGGTTCGGCTCGACCGTCGATCTCGGTATAGATGGCCCGAATGACCGATCCACGGTCGAAGGCTCCCGCCGCTGCGATACGAGCCCGAGCCTCGTCGACATCGGCGACACCGGAGAGCAGGCGGGCGATCGCACTGATGTTCTCGGCATGGCGGATGACCCGATCCTCGGCCCCATCGGCGACCAGACCCACGCTGCGGGCCGACAACTCGCGGGCCTTCAGCTCATCGACCCTGGCGCTCGACGATCGTTGTGACGCCAGGATGCCGGTGATGACCAGGCCAATCGCCAACAGCGTCAGCGGGAGCAGTCGAGTGAACGAAGTGGTCCGCACGGCTTCCCATCGGCCGATCAACGGTCACCATGAGGCCTTCGGCGTTCGTGGGTTGGCTCAGTATCCGGCCTCGGCGTCCACGCGACCGACCAGTTCCTCCCCGGCCACGAAGCGTCGGACGTTCTCCTCGATGTGACTGGCCAACAGCGGGATACCCATCTCCGGCGTGTTGGCGATGTGAGGGGTCAGCAGGATGCGGGGCTCGCTCCAGAACGGATGACCGTCCGGTAGGGGCTCGGGGACCGTGACGTCGAGGGCCGCGCCCCCGATCGTGCCCGACCGCACGGCTCGGAGGAGGGCGTCATCATCGACGTGACCGCCCCGGGCGACATTCACCAGCCAGCCGTGATCGGCCATGGCGGCGAACTCGTCGTGACTCATCATCCGTTCGGTCTCCGCCGTGAGGGCCAGCGCCAACACGACCAGATCGGCACCGGCCAGGGCCTCGAGACGCCGATCGAGGGTGGTGGTGCGGTCGGCACCGACGAAGGGGGTCGCACTGCGTCGGACCACCGTGATGTCACAGTCGAAGGGTTGGAGCAGCGACACCAACTCGGTCGTGATGCCCCCGCCGCCGAAGATCGTCACCCGGGCGTCGAGAAGGTTGTGTCCTTCCGGTGCTTCCCAGGTGACCGCTCGGGCATAGGTGGCCATGCCCCGCAGCCCGGCCAGGCCCAACATCAGCGCGTGTTCCGCCACCGGTCGGGCATACACCCCCTTGGCGCAGGTCCAGACACGATCGGTGTCGAGATACCTCACGTAGGGTTCGATCCCGGCGAACGGAAGGCCGATCCACCGAAGGTTCGGGGCCTGCTCCATGATCAGGGGCAACTGCTCGGGAACGCTCGGGTCGGACCACACCAGGCCGACAGCGTCAGCCGGCGCGACCACCCTGCCTCCACCGGCCCGAACCGCTTCCTCCAGTGACTCGAAACGTCCCGACTTCGGTTCGACGGCGATCATCGTGGGGCTGTTCGGACTCATGCTTCCAGCGCCTGCCGTAGATCGGCCACCAGATCGGCCTCGTCCTCGATTCCCACCGACAGTCGAACCAGATCGTCGGGGACCTCCAGATCGGACCCTTCGGCCGATGCGTGGGTCATCACCCCGGGGTGTTCGATCAGCGACTCGACGGCACCCAGCGACTCGGCCAAGGTGAAGAGTTTGGTCGCCTCGATGATACGAATGGCAGCGCCCCTCCCCCCGGCGGCCCGGAAGCTGACCATTCCCCCGAAGCCGGACATCTGTCGAGCCGCCACCTCGTGACCGGCGTGGGTCGCCAGTCCTGGGTAGAGCACGGTGGCCACGGCATCATGCCCCACCAGGAGATCGACGATGGCAGCGGCGTTGCTGTTGTGACGTTCCATCCTTAGGGCCAAGGTCTTGATCCCGCGCAGCGTCAGGTAGCAGTCCCAGGGGCCTCGCACTGCGCCGACCGCGTTCTGGATGAACCGTAGGTGTTGGTCGATGTCCCCGTTGTTGGTGGCCACGAAGCCGCCGACCGTGTCGGAGTGCCCACCCAGGTACTTGGTACTGGAGTGCACGACGACATCGGCGCCACCGGCCAACGGTTGTTGGAGGTACGGGGTTGCGAACGTGTTGTCGACGACCAACAACGCCTCGTGGGAATGGGCCAGCGCTGCGACGGCTGCGATGTCGACGATGTTCAGCAGGGGGTTCGTCGGTGTTTCGACCCAGACCATCTTGGTCGCCGCCGGCCACGCCCCGTCGAGCACGGTGAGATCGGTGAGATCGTGAGCCGACCAGGTGATCCCGGCCCGACCGAAGACTTTCGAGATCAGTCGGAACGTACCGCCGTAGGCGTCGTTGCCCATGACGACGTGGTCGCCGGGGTCGAGCATGCGCAGGATCGCATCCTCGGCCGCCAGCCCCGAGGCGAAATCGACTCCGAAGGCCGCTCCCTCGAGCGATGCCAACGCCGATTCCAGCGCCGTCCGGGTCGGATTCCCGGTACGGGCGTATTCGTAGCCCTTGTGCTTGCCCACGCCTTCCTGGGCAAACGTCGAGGTCTGGAACACCGGCACGGTGACCGCACCGGTCACGGCCTCGGGGTCCTGACCCACATGGATGGCCCGGGTCGAGAACCCGAATCCGGGTTGCTCGTCGTGGACCGGATCATGTTCGGGAGAGGTTTCGGGAGACATGGCTGCTTTCTGGGTACGGGCAAGTTTCAGGTGGTGGCAGGGTCGATGCGGACCGGATCGAGTGACAGGAACGCGAGCAGATCGGCTCGGGCCAGCACGGTTCGGGGTCGCCCCCCATCGAGCACGAGCAACGCCGGTGCCCGGTCCAGTAGTTCGACAGCGCGTTCGATCGACTGCCCGATTCCAATGGTTGGCAAACGGGGACTCATCGCGTCGTTCACCGAACGGTCGAGCACCCCATGGTCGCCGAACGCCGCCTCCATGATGCGGAGTTCATCGATCGATCCCATGACCTCGGCTGCGGCCAGCGGCATCTCGTTCTTGGCCACCGGCAACTGCGACACGCCATGTTCGTGCATCAGGGCAACGGCATTGCGCACCAGGTCGTCGGGTTGCACGTACACCAGCGGGGGGACCTCGGTCCCCTTGGCCCCGAGCACGTCGCCGACCACGACGCCCTCACCGGTCAAGAACCCGAAGCCCGCCATCCACGTGTCGTTGTACACCGTCGACAGGTACCCCCGACCGGAATCGGGAATCAGGACGACGACCAGGTCGTCGGCGGTGAGTTCTTCGGCCACGACCAAGGCGGCCGTGACGGCGGTCCCGCACGAGCCGCCGATCAAGAGCCCCTCTTCACGAGTCACGCGCCGGGCCATCAGGAACGAATCGCGATCGCTGACCGCAATCGTCCGATCGATCAGGTCCGGATGATAGGTGGTGGGCCAGAAATCCTCGCCGACCCCCTCGACCAGGTAGGGCCGACCCGATCCGCCGGAGTACACCGAGCCCTCCGGATCGGCGGCAATGATCTGAACGGCAGGATTCTGCGACTTGAGATAGCGGGCGACCCCCGAGATCGTGCCGCCGGTCCCGGCACCGGCCACGAAGTGAGTGATGCGCCCATCGGTCTGCTCCCAGATCTCCGGACCGGTGGTGGCGAAATGGGCCTCGGGATTGACCTGGTTGGCGTACTGGTTGGGGCGGAAGGCGTCGGGCGTCTCCCTCACGAGACGTTCCGCGGTCGAGTAGTACGACGTCGGGTCCTCGGGCGGCACGGCGACCGGGCACACCACGACCTCGGCTCCGTAGGCCCGCAACAGATCGACTTTCTCGATCCCGACCTTGTCGGTCACCACGAACGTGGTGCGATAGCCACGTTGGGCGGCAACGATGGCCAGACCCACGCCGGTGTTGCCCGAGGTCGGCTCGATGATCATTCCCCCCGGCTTCAGCAACCCGGCCTTCTCCGCCGCATCGATCATGGCGATGGCGGGCCGGTCCTTGACACTGCCACCAGGGTTGGTGAACTCGACCTTGGCCACCACGGGGCAGTCCAGGTCTGCGGCGATCCGACCCAGTCGTACCATCGGCGTCCTACCGACGAGCTCCAACACTGATTCAGCGATGTCCATCCTCGTATGGCCTCCGGTCCCGAACGAGAGCGAAGCATAACCCGCCTCAGGTGAGGGCCGGAACCGACCGCTCGCCCGGCAACTCCAGCGGGTCGGTTTCACTGGCACCGAGATCGACGGCCTCGGTGATCCGATACCGACCGGAAGGATCCTGGACGAGCCACAACATGCCCTCTCGTCGCTCGCCGCGGCGGATACCCAGAACTCGACCGTCCCGATCGACCAGCTTGCGTTCGGGATGGTCGACCGTGATGGCCAGGGTCACCGGCGAGCCGGTGTTGACGGCTTGCACCTTCAACAGTTGTGGGCCCTTCCCCGTCACCTTCAATCCGGCTTGCCGGAGCCGTCTGTTGTGGTCACTCAGCTCGCTGAAGACCGGGGTGTCCTCGACGAACACGGTGGCCAGCTCAGCGTGTTCGGGTTCGTTCTGGAAACTGAATTCGGCTCGGAGCAGCCCGGCGACGACCCGACGCCATTCGGGGTCGATCAACGCCTCGTCGGCGATCTCGGGCACGTCGTGGTCGGCGACACCGTCGAGCAGCCGCCGAGCGAACCGCCGGTTCGCCTCGTGTCGGGGCGTCAGTGCCCGCTGGCCCAACATCACGGGCCGCAGCAGCCAGCAGCCGATGAGCATCTCGACCAGGACGCCGGCGGCCACGGCGATACCGAGCCGTCGGGCCACCTCCAGGTCGCTGGCCAGGAAGCCCAGCCCGCACAGTGCGGTGACCCCGAGCCCGAACATGGCGGCCTTGCCTTCGTGTCGCAGGGCATCGGACACCGGATCGGTGGAGCGTCGAGGCGAGAGGAGCTCCTCGATCACATCTCTCGGCGCCTCGTCGCGAACGGTGGCCAAACGCCGGAGGAAGCCCAGCTCGAAGAGGCCCACGCCGACGCTGACAAGGATTGCCGCCAACTGGAGTTCGCCTCCGCTGGCGTTGCCGGCAATCAGCGAATAGATGCCGAGCAGGCCCCCGGTTCCCAACAGGCGAAGCCCGACTGCGGTGGCTGCGATCCGGAGGTCGCCGAGAAGGATCAGGACCGATACACCACCGGCCAGAGCCAGGCTGGCGACCAGGAGCCACAGGGTGCCGTTGGCATCGGATGCAGCGTCATCGGCCATCACGGGAGCCCCACTGAGCTCGACGGCGACCGGTGCGCCGTCGATGGCGCCGAGCATGGCAACCAGCTCCTGGGCGGCCTGGCTACGGGCCGTGACCAGGGGCGTCACGATGGCCAGATGGTGCGAACCGTCCTCGAAGCTGGAACGACTGACCGGGGAGGCGACCAG
>CALACD010000567.1 GCA_937890445.1 uncultured Acidimicrobiia bacterium
ACGAGATGCGTTCTGTGCTTGCGCATCCGAGGGCTATGATCGGCAGTGACGGAATCCCCCAAGACGGCGGTGTTCCGCACCCTCGACTGATCGGAGCCTTCCCTCGGGTTTTGGGCCAGTACGGGCGCGACGAGGGTCTGTTCGATCTGTCAGCTGCTGTCATGAAGATGACGTCGATTCCGGCCCGTCGATTTGGGCTCACTGGCCGAGGTTGCATACGGCCTGGCTACTCGGCGGACATCACAATATTCGACCACTCGACGGTCAAGGATCGCGCCACCTACCAGGAACGAAATTCGCCGGAGGGGATCCAATGGGTACTCGTGAACGGCAAGATCGCCGTCACCCCTGAGGGGCTCGGGAGCGTTCTCGCCGGTCAGGTTCTCACCCGGGCCCCCAACGACAACTGATCTCGACGTCGTGGCTGACACAAGGGGTCACCAAACTGACCAACCGCCGTCGACGATCAGATTGTGCCCCGTGATGAATCGCCCGGCATCGCTCGCCAACAGCACGACCGCTCCGGCAAGATCGCCTGGTTCACCGATGATGCCGAGAGGATTGCCTCGGCGGCCGCGTTCGACGAAGCCAGGGTTGGCTGTGTCCTTCGGGATGAAGCCGGGACTGATGCAGTTGGCGCGGATCCCAAGCGGCCCCAGCTCTGCGGCCAGATTGCGAGTCAGGCCGATGATGCCCGCCTTCGCCGATTGATAGGCAGGGCCCGAGCGATAGGTCAGATCGAGCCCGGCATACAGCCGTGGGTCTGACGCCACCGATCCCTGCATTGACGAGATCGTGACGATCGACCCACCGATCCGAGCATCGCGCATGGAACGCGCCGCTGCCTGGGCGCACGAGAATGTGCCCACGAGATGCGAATTGAGCGTGTCCACGAAGGTCTGCACCGGCTGGTCCGGGGGAAACGTGTCCTCGGCTGAGGCGCCGGCATTGCAGACCATGATCGACAGGTCTCCTAGCTCAGCTGCGACTTCGGTGACGATCTGGTCGACGTGATCAGAATTGGTGATGTCTAGGACTCGCGAGACCACGCCGAGCCCATCGGCGTTCAGTTCGGCGACCGCGTCGGCGAGGATCTCGGGGCGACGTCCGACGATGCAGACACGAGCACCCTGGGTGGCGAGCGCCCTGGTCATGGCAGTGCCGAGGTGTGTACCGCCTCCCGTGACGATTGCGCCGCGACCCGACAGATCGAACACGTTCGGGGTCGGGTTCAGCCGCGCCACGACGTGAGCGCCTCCATCGGGAAGCACGGTCGGGGAATTCGCTGCCACGGTAGGGCGGCGATGTCGGATTGTGTCGGCCCGGGCGTAGCAGCTCGAATCATTATCGAGGTGAGTGGCGCCATGTACTGGAAGTTGGATGCCGTCTTCATGACGATCATCTGGAAGTCGGCGGGCTCGATCCCGACGTGGCGGTAGACCGCCGGGTGGATCCCGGCGACCCCGGCGTACTCGGTCACGAGCAAGGTGACGGGGCCGACCTCGAAGGCCACCGTGTGCCCCATGTCGATCTCCGTCTCGGCGTGATCGGTCAGTTCGAGGACTCCGCCGGCGATGGCTCGTACGACGCCGGTCACCGTGAGCGGGCTGAAGAACGGCGCCGAGCGGCCACCCAACTCCAGGGTCACCGTCGCTCCCTCGCCGGCCTGCACCAACCGGCTGGCAGAGACCGGATCGATCATCGGAATCAATGCCCGTCCGCGAATACCGAGCCGCAGGATCGCCTCCAGCAGGACTGTGCTGTCGCCTCCCGATCCGCCCAGCACCGAGTCGCCTGTGTCGCTGAGGATGACGAGTCCGTCGGCCTGGTCGGCGGCGACGACGGCTTGGTCGACGGGCACACTCTCAGTGCGCTGGAACTCGTTCCTCATCGACCACGCCAGTTCAGCCAACTCCTCGGCGAAGGTCTCGGCCAATTCCTGATCGTCGTCGGTCACCACAATCATCGCCCACCCACCTTCGTCGGCATCGAGCCAGCACTGCATCGGGAATGGCGACACGGTCAACACACGCGGATCGTTCTCCATCTGGCGTGCCCGGTCAAACAAGATCTTCATCGGCCCACCCGAGGTGAGGTACTGCTCTTGATGGGTGAGCATCCGCAGTTTGCGCCAAGCCGTCGTCGGCGCGATCTTCCCGGCGAAGAGTTGCACGGCATGCTCCGTCAGCGCCTGCGCCGTCTCGAACTGATCGTGGGGTTGGGTGCGGAATCCGACGATGATGTCGCAGTGGTCGATCATCTCCTGGGTCACGTTGGCGTGGTGGTCGAGCATCATCGCCACCGGCAATGACGGCCCGACGACCTTACGGGCCGTCCTCAGTAGTGCACCCTCGACGTCATCGATTTCCTCCGCCGCCGCTGCCCCGTGCAACAACATCACGAGTCCGTCAAGCTTGCCGGCCTGCTGGAGCCCGACACGTACCTTGTCGTCGAAGAAGCGGAAGGCGTCGGCTGACAACCGACCTCCTGATCGGGCCGCACCGCGCACGATTGAAACGGTCTCCACCTCGACTCCTGAAGCCCGAACCCCGGCGAGATAGCCGCCGACCAGGCCGGCCGAGGGCAACCGCTCGAGGATCTCGTCACCCTCGTAGATGCCAAATGACTCGAAGTCGGCGAGTGTTGTCAGCGTCGGGTTGAAGCTGCTCGTTTCCTGGGTGACCTGGACCAGTCCGATACGCATGTGTTCCCGTCGATTTGGTGGTTTTGGAGTGCCGCGTCGAGCACGGTTGAGGCAGCGTGGGCTGGCCGACGGCCGTGCCAGCCGGTGCGGCTTACCCTAGTTGTAATCGGTCGGGACGTTGGTCACGGTTTGACGTAGGCAAGAAGTCTGGGGTTGTTGGATCCGGACGGGCCGGGATCGTGGACGCATCCGCATCTGTCGCGCATGCTCTACGCCGACGGCAAAGTCCTCGCGCCGTTGTTCCGCGCGCGGCCCGGTGATACTCGGCTCAACAAGACCACGGGTGAGCTGCGCCTGTTGCGTGCCGAGCCTGATGCCGGGTTGCATTTCGAGGGGACGGGCGAGACGGCCTGGGGCACGAAGTGGGTGCTGGTTGCGGTGCGTTCGAATGATGTGCATGGCCGGGTGATTGTTGATGTCGACTGGGTGC